>CALGLY010000857.1 GCA_937959095.1 uncultured Saprospiraceae bacterium | reverse complement strand
AGGATGTTGTAGATAAAGACCTTGTCCTCCGCAGAATCAGAAAAATAGAGCCTAGAACCATCTTCATTTAAGTCGATGCCTCTGAAATTATTTGAAACACCAGCTTCTATGGGATAGTAGGTGGTGACATTGCTAGGGCTGGTGCTACTGATGATGCCACCACCAAAACCCTCATGTCCCGCATAGACATCTCCTGTAGGATGCACGGCAAAGGTATAAGGGCTTCTGTGATCCAGATAGAGAGTTTGTAAAAGCACATCGGTACTGATGTCAATGATGTGTAGTACTCCTTTCAAGTGATTGGGATTAATTCCTCTTTCACAACTGACATAGACTTTTGTGCCATCTGCACTAATGGCAACATCTTTAGGATTGACTTCTAACGGAATCGTAGTGATGGTCGCTCCTGTAGAAGCATTGACGACTAGGAGTCCAGCACCACTAGCGACATAGATTTTGGAATCATCAGGACTTAGCGCAATACCCCAAGGTACACTTCCCAGATTTATAGTATTGACTACTGCATTGGTAGTGGTATTAATCACACTTATATTATTCCCTACTATATTGGTGACATAAAGTAGACTGCCATCCGAATTGAAGGCAGTTCCAAGCGGAAATTGATCTACTGCAATCGTTGTTTCTACGGTATTACTTGTTACATCTATAACATTGACATCATGACTATCACGATTGACAATATAGACTTTCTTTCCATCAGGACGAACTGCCACGCCCCACGGGCCACTGCCCACATCAATGGTTTGAATAATGCTATTGGTGTTTAAATCTACAACGCTCACATTATTATCACTATAGTTTGGAATATAAAGCCGTTCAATAGCTTGGGTGTAAGTAAATGTTCCACTTGCAGTAGTGATGTCATCTTCTAAGCTGGTCAAATCAAAGCTGCTATTGGCACAGAAGTCTGCACTTACAGGCGGAAAACTAAGGGCAGAAGATTCCACTGTTACTTGGAAGGTGACGCTTGGAAAATTGGTATCACTTCTATCCAGAGTGACGGGAAATGTACCAATGTCCATACAATCGAACATACTGAATTCAGCAGGCAAACTATATATGGCGATAATTTCGGCATCGGTATAGCAGTTGTCATTGACAGTAAATATCAAGTCATTCGTGCTTAAAGTTCCCACACCGCTTGCATCTAAATTGATTGTTATATTCGTCACGGAAGCAGTGATTGGAATAGGGTCTATAACAGTAATAGTCTGTTCCGCGTCGGGGAAATTGCTATCTGCTTCCTCCAAGAAGAAGGTATGTATCCCAATATCATCGCAATCAAGGTTTTGATAAGCAGCAGGGATGCTATAGTTGGCTTCTGCCTCTGCACGGGTGTAGCAAAGAGTAGAAAGATTAGCAGAAAAAAGCAAATCGCTATCGCTCAAAGTGGCTTCGCCATTGGCATCTAAATAGAGGTCTAGATTGAGCAGGATAGGTAGACCTGGAGGGAGGTCGGGATAGCCGCCTATGATTTCTACATTGACGGAACAAGTCGCCGAATTCCCTCTATGGTCTGTTGCTCGAATGTTAAGTGTGTTACTTCCCAAATCATCGCAACTAAAAGTACGAGAATTGCCATAACCTACTATTGTGGTGGAAGCAATTTCACAATTATCAGAAGCACTTAAATCAATATCATCAAGTGTTATCGTCGGATTAAGATTATCATTTAAATCAAAAACAAAATTATTATTTACGCAAGCTACAACAGGATTTTCCATATCTGTATCGCTGCCTACAGTATGGGTATAGGTATCTACTACTTCACCTGCATAAAAGAGTTCAAAATCGTAGCTTTGACCTAGTTGTAAATTCTCAAAAACACCTGTCGTATTCGTTTCACTATTATCTACTCTTTTATAACTTATATCATCGCACCACCATTTAGGATTTTCTACAGCAAACTCAATGTTTTCTGTGCCAACACAAAAAGCAGATTGAGTAATTGTTGGTGCTGCTGTAAGACGTGCCGAACAGAAGAATTGATAGTACACATAGCCATAGGTAGAAGAAGAACTTGCTCCTCCTGCGGTGATGATTTCATCATACGGATAGGTATTATCTAGATAACTACCACCACCACCGCCAAAAGAGGGTGTGGAAAAGTCATTACCACCACCACCGCCAGAATAACCGCCGCCGCCGCCTGGTCCTAGCTGTGTGGCTGATGGTGTAGCACCAGCACCGCCGCCACCACCACAACCATAACCGCCATTGCCACCTGCGGTTGCAGTTCCACCCCAACAATTTATTCCTCCTTCACCTCTGCCACCACCCCTGCCTCCTGTATCATGACCATTATACCAAGCTCCACCATTGCCGCCGCCATTCGAAATATCTGAGGGAGTATAACCATTCTCTCCTCCTTCCTGTCCGCCAAAGCCGCTGCCATCTCCTCCATTTTCCCCAGAACGTCCACCTTGACCATCTGCTGATCCAAACGAACCACTACTATAAGCACCACCGCCGCCACCAGCAATGGCTAACGGGATCCAAGTACCATTTTCCAAGAACATAATTCCTGTTCCTCCGCCACCACCACTAATAGCATTATTAGTCCCGCTTACGGAGTGGTCTTGTCCTTTTTTTCCTACTGCAAAACGTAAGATTTTCCCTGGAGGAATTTCATTTGCACCATTCCCTATTTTGATATTAAATTCTATAATTGCGCCATCACCTCCCTTTGCAGTCCTGCTTCCACTAATTACATTGCCTCCATCTCCTCCTTTTACATAGAAGCGGACGTAGTCAAATTCGGGATTGGCTGGGATTTTATATTCTTGATATGCTCCATCCCATACATCTAAGATACCATCAAGACCAATGTCATTGAGATTTCCATTGTCAAGCAACTCAGGTTGTGCATGGCTTGTTATATTAATAAAGAGCAATAGGCTAATGAGGTAGAGAAATTGAAAGAAACGTGTGTTTTTCATAATGCGTTTTTTTAAGTGAAAAGAAATGCGTGAAAAATGGATGTCTATTTGCTGGGAAGAGTTTTTACTTAAATGTGCTATTACAAAGGTGAGTGGAATTAGGTTGAGGCATTCCTCTTATTGTCTCAAATGTTCCTCTTATTGTCTTATTTGGGTGGATTTGCCTGTTTTTACCTGTAAGGAGAGAAAAATGACTTGCTATTTTAAGAATCGTGTGCGAAAGAAAAATAGTATGGAAGAAAACAGATTGATGATTCTAGCTATAAGATTTTTGAGAGGAATATTACTTCCCTGCTACGGCACTTGGGGCAACTCCAAACTCTTTTGTATAAGCACTCGAAAAATATTTGGGCGTTTTAAAGCCTACGGCATGAGCCACTTCGGAGACATTTAAGTTGCCGCTCATTAAAAGTAGTTTCGCTTTCTTCAGGCGAATTGTTCGGATGTAAACGGCTGTGGATAAACCCGTCAAAGCCTTAAGTTTTTTGTGTAGTTGCGCTCGACTTAAATTTACTGATTTGCATAATTGCGCGGTGTCATAATCGACATTATCTATATTCTCTTCAATGCTTTGTTGTACGGTTTGTAGGAATTCATCTTCTATATTATCAGGCAGCGCTTCCACATCTATTTGACGGTAGCGTTCTTGCAATTGCCGACGTGTTTTGAGCAGATTGGACAATTGCAGCAGCAGCTCCCTTTCTTCAAAAGGCTTACTTAGATATACGTCTGCTCCTTTTTCTAAACCACTTAGCCTAGAATCCATATCTGCCTTAGCGGTCAGCAAAATAATAGGGATATGGCTCGTGCGAAGGTCTCTTTTAAGGGTATCGCATAATTCATAACCGTCTTTGACAGACATCATCACATCACTAATGATAATATCTGGAACTTGGTCGATGGCTTGTTCAATACCTTCCTGTCCATTCCTTGCAATTTGTAGTTGATATTGATCCTCCAAACTAGCAATCAGTAGTTGGCGCATATCAGCATTGTCTTCTACAATCAGCAAGCGCGGCATTTCCTGATTAGTAGCTTGTCGCAATGTGATTTCTTCTTCTTGTATATCTGGTCTTAGTAGGGCAGAATGAGAAGCAATTAGGCTCGGAAATTCATTGTTAAAAGGGGCAGTTTGGGTAATTGGCAAGCTAATAGAAAAAGTAGTTCCCTGTCCTACTTTACTGCTAACTTCTATGTTGCCCCGCATTAATTCTACCAATTCTTTAACTAGTGCTAAACCAATACCGCTTCCCTGTGGATTGGAAGCATTAGGATATTCAATTTGATAAAATCGGTCGAATATAAACGGCAATTGATGTTCATCAATACCAATGCCTGTATCTTTGATTTGAATAATGAAGTCGTCCCCATTCTGACGAAGTGATAAATAAAGTTGACCGTGTTGTGGCGTAAATTTGATGGCATTGGATAAGAGATTGGAAATAACTCGAAGTATTTTTTCTGAGTCATAATCCATAATTAATCTATCTATTTTCGTGCTAAAGTGAAAGCTGATGTTTTTATTTTCTGCATGAGATTGATAAGGCGCGCTGATATAACGGACATAAGGAATGATGTCTGCTTGCACTAATTTTAGACTGAGTTCCTTATTTTCGAGTTTTTGTAAATCTAAAATCTGATTGACTAGTTCCAGTAGATTAAGGGTATTTTGTTTAATCATGCCTGAACCTTTTTCTAACCATTGATCAGGCTTGGTCTTTACTTGATCTATCATGCCAGAAATGATGGTCAAAGGCGTTCGGAATTCATGGGAAATATTGGTAAAAAAGCGTGATTTGAAGGCATCCACTTCTTCTAGGCGTAAGCGTTCTTGTTGTTCCAATTGGAATTTCTGATATTGTATGTCGGCTTTAAGTTGGGCTTGCTCCATTGCATTTTTTCGATTCCATTTTTGAAAACGATACACGAAGAAAAAAACGAGTGAGATAAGACTAAATCCTAGGGCGGTTGCCCATTGCCAGCTCCGTCGTTTCCTGACTTGTTCTGCTAGTGCCTGGTCATTTTGATAAACTAAAGCTCGCTTTTCTTCCTCAAATTTATAGTTAGCCTCTAATCGGGTAATTTGTCTTGTGC
>CALGLY010000856.1 GCA_937959095.1 uncultured Saprospiraceae bacterium | reverse complement strand
TCTTATTAAATGGCTTTCTCCTAATTATGATTTTATTCAAGTAGTCGCAAAGATTAGTATTTTGTGGTTTGATGTTTTACGAAAACTAATACAAAAATAAACAATGCGAATAAGCATACTGTCCTTTGTACTAAGTTTATTAACATTCCTGCTAACCGCCCAAGTAGCAGATACTACCCAAGCACGTAGCTACTTTGAGCAAGCCGATAGTCTCGCTCTAGCCGCCAACTACTCCAATGCAAAGGAGCAAGTAGAAACCGCCATTGACATCTATGAAGAAATAGCAACACACAGACCCGAACTAGCCGCTGCCTATTCCCTCTTAGGCAATACATTTTTAGAATTAGGACAGCTAGAAGCAGCCAAACAAACCTTCTCGAAAGCCTTAGATTTTTGTGAAGTCACCTTCGGAGAGATACACCCTGCAAGCGCGCAAACCTATAACGATTTTGGGAATTATGAACTAGAGCAAGATAATCGAACAACGGCTTTGCAGTACTTTCGACAGTCTCTAGCTATTCGGGAAAAAGTGCTCCCAAAGCAGCATCCTGATATCGCCGATTCTTATAATAATCTAGGAAATATTGCTTTTCTAAATACTGATTATACCGTTGCCAAACGGCACTATAATAAGGCCTTGACAATTCGTAAAGTGACACTTGGGGAGGAACATCTTGATGTCGCTTCTAGTTTTTTTAATTTAGGAAATTGCGCCTTTCATGAGCTTGAATTGAAGACGGCTTTCGATTTTTATCAACAAGCATTAGCGATTCGAGGAAAGGAATTGGGCAAGCAACATCCAGATTGTGGCAAGACCTTATTGATGCTTGGTCGCTGCTTGGAAGCGAATGGGAGTTGGGAAGAAGCAATTCAATATTACACCCAAAGCAAGCTTATTTTTGATACGGCTTCAGAAACACAAAATAGCAATAAAGCCTACGCCAATGACTATATCGGGAGCTGCTACGCGCAACTCGGACGCAATAAGCAAGCCCTAGAGTATCACGTGGAAGCTCTCGCTATTCGGGAAGCAATTTATAATAAAGCACATCCTGTGCTAGGCGAAAGCTGGAATAATATCGGCAATGTCTATTTTCATCTCGGCGATTTTGGAAGAGCAATGCAATATTATCAGCAAGCGGTTTTGAATTTGGAACGTACCAATCAAACAAAACTTGCAGCTACCTATGAGAACTTGGGCATTTGTTACCGCTACCAGAAAAAGTATCAAGAAAGTATCGCTTACCTCTCGAAAGCCCTAGCAAGTAAAACGCCTAATAGCCCTGAAACGGCAACCACTTACATCAATATCGGGAATGTATACGCCGATATACAGCAGTATACGCAAGCGCGTCGCTACTACGAAGAAAGTGCAAAACTACTACAAAATACGTCTAATCCTGATTTGATTTCGGCAACGAATAATATAGGGATTTGCTATTTTGAAGAAGGCGCGTTTTCGGATGCTTTAGGCTATTTTCAACAAGCATTAATTTTGTCAAATTCGACCTATGGCGCAGATGCAATTCCTTCGGTAGAATATTTGAAAAACATCGCTATTTCGGAACGCGAATTGGACAATCCAGAGGAAGCCTTAACTTATTTGAATCAAGCAATTGCTGTACTAAGCGATGGTAGAGTAGGGGATTGGTCGCAGGTGGAAGCCCCTATAGAATTGCTGAGTGTTCTAGATGCAAAAGCGCGTACTTTATACGAAGAATATACGCCCAAAGCCGCCGCTGAAACCTATGAACTTGCGCTCGACTTATTAGATCATTTGAGAATATATTATCATGATAAAAATTCTAGGCAAAAGTTAAATGAGTATAATTTAAGTTTATTTGAGGGTGCTTTAGCTACCTATTTTAACTTGGCAGAAAAGGAAGGAATCGAACACTACGCAGACAACATTTTTAATATCTTAGAAAAAAGCAAAAGTCTCCTTTTGCTCGATGCGCTACTGAAAAGTGAAGCAACCATGCTCGGCGGTATTCCTGATAGTCTGATTGCACAGGAACGGCAATTATTAGAACGCATCAATGAGCTAGAGCAAACCCGCTATCATTCACAAAAAGCAGAACTTACTCAACTAAATGCGGCAATATCCCAAACAAAGCAAAGACATGATGAATTAGTAGTCACCTTCGAGCGTAATTATCCCAAATATCATCAATTGAAATATAGTTCCGAGCCTGTTGCGCTTACTGATGTACAGGAAAATTTACTACAAGATGGGCAAACCATGCTGGAGTATTTTGTAGGCGAAAAAGTCATTTTTGTGCTACTTATTCAAGCAGATAAAACCCAATTCTTCCGCATAGAAAAAAACTTCCCGCTCGAAAAATGGATTTTTAATATCCACGATGCCGTTAGCAAATATTTTGTATCGGGTAATGCTTCCGCAAAGGTTTACAATGAGGTTTATATCACCTTCGCGCACCGCTTGTATGAACGCCTTTTTCCAGAAGCTTTGCAAGCACAACTCTCCGAACAACTCATCTTAATTCCTGATGGCGCATTGGGTTATTTGCCCTTCGATTTATTGCTTACCAATATCCCAAAAGATTCTACGCGCTTCAAGAATTTTGATTATTTCCTAAAGCAACATCAAGTGAGTTATGCTTATTCGCCTACGCTGCTTTATGCCACTAAAACGCGCAAAACGAAGCGTGCAAAGAAACAATTTCTAGGCATCGCTCCTGGTTTTAAGCATCCCGATTTGCAACTTAATCCTCTAGCTCATAATACAAAAGAAGTGCAAGCCCTCAGCGATTTATTCCAAAGCAAAATTCTATTAGATACTGCTGCGACTTCCAATAATTTCCTTGCACTCGCGCCTGATTATCGCATTTTGCATCTCGCTACACATGGCTTGGCAGATAATCGCGTAGGGCAATTTTCCTATATTGCATTTAGCAATGATAGCACTTCCACGACTAATGATTTGCTCTATGTAAATGACCTCTACAACACCCAACTTCATGCCGATATGGTGGTGCTATCCGCTTGCGAAACCGCCCTCGGCGAATTCCAAAAAGGCGAAGGCATCATTAGTCTAGCACGTGGGTTTAGCTATGCTGGTGCGCGCAGCGTCATCACCACTCTTTGGAGCATTGATGATAAAAACACCTCCGAGTTAATGCAATCTTTTTATAAAAACCTAAAAGAAAACCTCCCTAAAGATGCGGCTCTTCGGCAAGCAAAACTTACGATGCTAGAAGGCACACAGGAAGCAGCGCACCCTTATTATTGGGCAGCGTTTATTCCCTTAGGCGATATGAGTGTATTAAGTGTAGCGTGGAATTGGTGGTGGATATTAGGAGGAATACTTTTAGTCTTATTAATCAGTAGATTAGCCTACTGGCGTTTCCGTTAAACCACTTTTCGTCATCTTATAAATCAGTTGACTTCTACTACAATTCAATTTAGCATAAATATTCTTGCAGTTCGTATTTATGGTATGAATAGAAAGCTTTAGGGAGTCCGCTATTTCCCTATTCGTTTTTCCAGAACCCACTAAGCGAGCAATTTCATGTTGCCTAGTAGTTAATATAGCTAATTCAGCTCGAAGGTCTTCAACTTCATCACTGACTTCTTTCTTTTCTGGAGCATTACTCATGCGTAGCCCACCAAGTTCAATAATCATTTCATTATTGTGATGAACTCTTTTGATAATATCCAATAGACGTTCCGTGCCTACAATCTTATTGACATAGGCGATATCCATATTTACCGCTTTTTTTACGAATTCTTTATTGTCTGAACTGGTAAGAAAAATGATTTTAACAGGATAATTACATTGGATGATTTCTTCTGCCGTTTTGATCCCTTCATCATCCTTATCCCGGATGCCAATGTCCATTAATACAATATCAACAGAAGGGTTATTTTTAATTTTCCTCAAACATTCTTGTCCATTTTCGGCAGTACCTCGAAAGTTAAAATCAGGATGTTCGCTAAAGGATCGTTGTAGTCCTTCCACTACAAATTTATGGTCTTCCATGATGAAGACTCCAATTTTTTTATTTGTTTTCATTGATTGTTTGCTTTAGTCTAGTGCTTTGTCAAGTAACAATTTCGATAAATGGTTTTCCATTGGGCGTAATGAAACACGCTATCATCGAAACTGTTTGGTAAATTGGTAAGTAATTTAAACGGGGACTGTAATAATAAAAATAGCTCCTCTGCCCTTTGCTGCATCTATATCTAGTTTCCCTTTTAATGTTTTTTCTACACGGTCTTTCACGCTTTTAAGTCCGACATTATAGGTAACGGTTTCGGGGTCGAATCCATTGCCATTATCTTCTACTAACACTATAATTTCATTTTCAGTTCGTGTAAAATCGACAGATACTTTAGTGGCTTCGGCATGTTGGTGGATGTTATCCAGTAGTACGCCAAATACTTTACTGAGTTCTTCGCCTATTTCATCATGGATCGTTTCGTCTATATTGAAATTTTTGCTTTCTATCTCTATGCTAGCCTTACGCTCTAGTTGTTCTATATCATATAACATCTGCTTACTCCAATCGAAGGTATCGCGTAGGGCAAGTGATATTTTTCGGAGGTTAAAGAATATAGTAGTGGATATATCAATGGCTTTATCTAATACAGTGATGACATCTGGTTTATCAACATTATTTAAGACGTATTCCAAGTCTCTTTTGACAGCTGCTACGCGCGTCTTTTCATCATGAAGGTCTGTTGCTAAACCACCTACATCTCTCTTTACCCGTTCTCTACCTTTTTTAAGATGGGTGATAGTTTCTTTCTTTTTATGCGTTTCAAAATCGCGTTTGAGAGCAGTTTCTCGTTCTTTGGCAGCTCGTTCTTTTTCTGCTGCAATCCTTGCTTCTTTTTTCCTTTTTTGTCGTTGCCAAAAGATTCCAAAAGTAGCTAGTCCTAGTAAAAGTAGGGCTGCAATAAATCCTTTAAGAAGATTTTGAAAGCTACGTTCATTTTCTAATTCTCCCTTTATTTCAGATACCTTTTTTCGTTCTTCTTCGCTTTTGATAACATCATGCAGCTCATATGCCTTTTCGGAATACTCTAAAGCTTTTTCATGCTTTCCATTTTCTTTATATAATCTTGCAAGTGAACGAGTAATATATAGTTCATCCGATTCTGAACCGACACTCTGTTTTATTATGTCTTTGAGACGGGTTTCATATTCTTCTGCTTTTGCTAATTCTTGTTTCTTCGTATGTAAGGTGATAAGATTGATATGTGCATCCATTCGCAACTTAGGATTTCTTATTTCCGTCGCAAGCTCCAAGCTTTGCTCATATTGCTCTTGAGCTTCTTCTAGTTTTTCTTGGGCTAAGTAGCAAGTTGCTATGCCATTATATGTACTAGCAAGGTTGAATTTATTTCCTTGCGAGCGGTATAAATCGACTGCCTTCTGAGCATAATCAATTGCTGCACCATAATCTTTTTGCCCCCTTGCTACATCCGATAAACCTCTCCATATTAAGGCATGATCAGAAGCATTGGGTGATAAGAGATTTCTTGCGGACTTATAGTCTGCTTTAGCATTGTCATATGATTTTATTCCTCTATAAGCTAAGGCTCTATTGATATATACTTTAGCCAATAAAGAATTTCGGATAGGATGTTTTAGCCTAATGGTGTCAATAACCTTATTAGCATATCGAATAGCAGTACTTTTTTTTTCTTGGAGTTCTGCCCAATGCGTTAAGTTGTTGTAGATACTTACGATTCCATTATAATCTTTTACAATCCCTTTTTCCACTAATTCTTCTCTAATTGAAAGGGCTGAATCATACTTTTCTTTGGATTCGGGATACGCACCTAAGCGTTTGTAGAGATTACCCTGCATGACTAAGGTTGTTCCTAGTAGTA
>CALGLY010000855.1 GCA_937959095.1 uncultured Saprospiraceae bacterium | reverse complement strand
TATTATTTGCGAAGTCCCTTAAACGAATGTTGTCCAGCTATTTCACAGACACATTCCATGAAGTAAAAGCAATTCTCAATTAAAAAAGTAATTCTTATTCTTTGAGACCACGTTTCACAATAACGGTGTCCTCCTTCATTGTTTTCGGATCAAAAATGATGATGGTATCCACTCCGTTTTTTTCTGTCGCTTTCTCTGCAAAATCTACTACGTCTTTTGCTAGTCTAAGCTCCCCTTTATATACCACCAATTCTATGGTTTCTTCAAAGGTTTCAGGATCAAAGGTGATAATAGTATCAATACGAACTACGTCTTTTTCTTCCTGAGTGGTTGTTTGTTGTCCGTAACTTGTGCTTGCTAAAAAAAGGAATAGGATGAAAGGAATAAATCTCATGTTTGTTAGACTTGATAGTGATAAAAAGATGCAATCCAGCTATTCCATAGAGCAAGTCCATGAAATAACTGAAAAACGAAATCCATAAATAGGTTAGAAAAATTCAATACAAAAGGATGGTTTCCCTTTGAAAAGAAATATCAAAATGATGAGTGGCCATTCATCGCATTATCACCTTCATAACGCACTTGGCAGGAAAAGTAACACGTCTTAATAAAAAAAGGTTCTCCGACAAATCCCGTGACGAAGCCGAAGAAAAAGCAAACACAACACTATTAATCATACGTTTTTGTGTTTACTTTTTCTTCGTCCACGGGATTTACTGGAAAACGATAAAAAATTATCCTTCTCTACTTCTAATTCAAATTCACAGCTGCCCCCGTCATCACACCAAGGTGATTCCGATGCCGCACCGCTACATGGTAATTTCCCGCAGGGGCGTAAAAAGAAACAGGAGAAATACCATCCACATCTACCACATCGCCATCAGCTTGTAAGAGCGCAGAACGGCTGGCAATAATAGTAGCTGGCATACTAGCAGAACGCAATTCTACCAACACCCAATCGACTATAGCATTAGCACCTGTAACATTCAAAACATCTGGATTAACCACTTCTTCCTCGCCACCGCCACCTATATGTGCATATCCCATCGCTGTATAAGGCTCGGTAGTCGGCAACAGGCTTTGCGTACTCAAGCTTGCATTCATATTCGCACCCGAGGTGTAAGCCCCTTTGAGCATGGTCTTCAAATCTACTGAAATCGTATTCAATTCGATACAAGCGGCTGTATTAAAGGTCGTGCCTTCTCCACTCAGGCTTGCTTTATTCACTAAATAAGTATTTACGCCTGTCGTGATTTTAATATCATCAAGATACCAGCCATCATTGATATTATTGCTCGCCACGCCTATCGCAAAGGCATCATAGTAGAAATGAAAACGAATTCGTATCGTGCAACCTTCATAATCCGATAAATCTACTTTAGTCTCTATCCAACTGGCATTGCCATTGCTCAAGCCCGAAAAGGCTGGATAGCTAGGATTATTGGCGAGAAAGCTATTGTAAGGATTTTGAGTCATGTCATTTCCTAGGTCTTGCCAAGTCGCGCCATCATCAGTAGATATTTCTACTAGACCACCATCCCATCCACTTTCCGTATCGAATAAATGTTGGAAACTCAGTTCTGATTCATCGCGCAACAAGATCGGGCCGATCGTTAAATATTGATTTTCTTGAAATGCAGGGTTCGCTTCCATTTCTGCGGCATACCACGAATTAGCACCACTAAAAGATTGTGTGCTATTGATAAGCCAATTGCTCAAGCCACTTGAATTACTGGTCGTGATGAGTGCATTTACGCTGTTTTCTACATCATCATCTATGATAGTAGTCGGCGTGGCTGCTGGAATTGTAGCACAGTCTATCTTAGCTTGATAGGTATAATTGATAGGGCTAGTAAAACTCGCAAGCAGTGGCCAACTAATAATCCCATTATTTTCCATCCCACCATTAGAAGCCGAGCCAGTTACATATTCTAAGCCATCAGGTAATATATCTTGTACTATAATATCAGAAGGCGATGGAATGCAACTCAAACTCCAAGGCGCATTGGCAGCAAGCGTAAAGGTGATTATGTCATCGCAGCCTACAGTAGTAGTGCTTGCTGTTTTTGTCAATTGAACGCCAATTAAGGAACTAGGCGGCAAATCGAAGGCTTCTACCCCATCGCTGCGGTCATTGCTATTTCCTTGATCGGCACTATAGCCCAATCCGCGACGAGCAAAGGCTTCCCAAATCACACATTGATTCGCACCATTAAAAATCACTTGGTCGGCGGCTAAGATCGCATCGCGCCCATCGACAAAACCTGGCTGACAAGACTGAAATTTACAGGCTTCTGTCACCAAACGCATAGCTATATTATTGCCTCCTGTGCCATCATACAAATCCGTATCATAACCATATTGATCGATCAAATCCCAATACATATCCCAAATCATCGTACACCAAATAGAGCCAATACCATGCGGCTGCGTAAAGCTTAGGTTACTCACATCACCATAGGTCACAGGATTGATACTCATATTGCGCGTATAAGGAAAAGGACGAATGCCGCTACCAGTAGGTGCTTGACTAGTTGCATATGTACCAATGCCTCTTGCTGTATTTGCAGTATGCGATGGCAAAGCAGTCACTACCAAACCAAAGAAA
This sequence comes from uncultured Saprospiraceae bacterium, assembly GCA_937959095.1. Lineage (GTDB taxonomy): Bacteria > Bacteroidota > Bacteroidia > Chitinophagales > Saprospiraceae > JAAUTG01. Next base: position 11,173 of record CALGLY010000855.1, on the reverse strand, counting down.
TCGCTCCAGCCTTCGCCCATTTGCTCTGCATTGTTCAAGCAACCTGGATTATTGCGTCCACCCGTTAGTCGAATCGAAATGCCATGCCCGTACTCATGTGCAATGATGCCATTATCATAATCTCCATCTACTTGATTGATAGAAACGGCTATGCTGGCATCTACACCTGGTAAGGCAGCGCGAATAGTCGCACAATCACCTCTACTAATCATGATGGCAGGAATGGTGACCGAAGGTCCATCCGCACCAGGTGCCATCCCTACTAGAGGTCCATCTACATTATTACAAACAATGGCGGCAATAGCTCCAGCATTTTCCGCATTAAGTACTTTCGTCCCAAATTCGCAATTCCCCCTATCTATCATTGCAATATTACCTGTTATTGCAGCAGCATTATTAAGTGCAATACACCCCTCTGATGGAAGGGCACTATTATCAGTTACAAAAACTAAATCGCCTGTTACAGAAAATTCACTTGGCCCAAATTGGGCAACTGCAAAAGGATAATTCCCTGCTACTGCCACAGGACTATTCACCTGAAAAATGGTCATATTATTAGGAGCATCCCAAAGGAACATCTGCATAATAGGGCTTTGACCATCCGCAGGAGCAAAGAAATTGGCATTATTGGTATCTAAACCATCTTGTGCCTCAGCTATTACAAAATCACCTCCTGCGCCGCCTCTATTGAAATTGTTATTTTGAAAATTGCCACTTACTTCATCGAAACCATAATTATAGAAAATATCGTGCATGATGTTATTCCAATAAAAAAGATTGGTGATAGAAGCAAAAAGATTATCTCCTACGCTAGGAGCTTGATTGTTATCATACACAAAATTGAAATCCAATCCAGCTCCACCATCTGCTTGAGTCCCTGTTCCATCATCTCCAGCCAAATCCTCTTGTGCCAATACATTGTTTCCACGTGTGCTGGTATAGGTGGCATTCCCATCATTATGCCAGCCCGTCGGCGAGGCGGTAGTATTCGCTGCGGCAGGATTACTCACTGTTGCAAAACTTCCATGATTTGGACTTTCCACCGTGAGCGGAAGCACGGTATAGGTATTCGCTAAAAGATTTGCTTCTTGTTTTTTTGGTGCAAAAATAGGTGCAGGATGACTGCAACTAGCGTTCTCTGTTATCCCTTCGCAAGAAGTAGTATGTCCACCAAAATCACAACGCAACACCTGATCGCGACTGCTTAGTACTGCACCCGATAGGGCATCTACACGCACACTCCACACCTGAAAAGCATGTTTATAATGCAACTCAATATCCCATGCCAATCGAATCTCTTTGGGCGTATGTTTCATATAAATCAATTCCGCTTTCACCTCTTTTTTTGCAATGTCATTTAGAGCAAAAAAGGTTCGTTCATTATCATTTCTTTGGGTGCTAACAGGCGTGAGAGAAGCGGAAGTAGACAAAGATAAATGCTGTAAGGCTTTTTGTAGTGCCACTCTACTTTCAGTACGACGAAGATTGCTACTCGTAAATTCGGCTATTTTAGCCACAAAGCCTCCCGCATGCTGCACCACTTTTCCATTTTTGAGGTGCATACTAAGCATACTTCCTTCTACATCAATACCTCTATAGGTCTGTTGTAGATAGACATGTGCTAGACCGCTCGTTGTCCCTATCGCATCGGAAACGCGCCACTCAATTTCGGGATGAAGACCTAACTCCAAAGCATGTTTTTGTGCATATTGCTCCGCTAGAGCCACTATATTTTGAGCTGATAGATAACTGCTACTCCCCAAAAACATAAACAATACAACTGAACGCAAGAAGATTCTACGCATTAGATTAAATTATATGCTGATTCCAAAATCAGATAAATAGAATAAGGCAAGCTATTGCCTACTTGTGTGTTCAGGTCAGTCTCAGATATAAATGTAGAGTAAAGGACGGGCAAGAGTCTGCCAACATCCTATAGGAGAAGAATACCGTGCTTTTCTATATACTGCCTGAATTGGTTGAATTTACGTTCTCGTAAATTCTTAGCTGCAAGGTAAGTTATATTTGGAATTATCTCAAATCTGGTGTTTTGGGATGTGGTAAAAGCTGTTAAAATTTACCGATAGTCCATTCAGACTTACCATTCGTTCTTTTTTTCTAGGAATAGAAAAAAATATTGAATATTCTTGTCACACTAGTTGAGTTTTTGCCTTGTACTAATAAATGATACGCTTCATCAAAAAGGAACATATCGTTAAGTGAATTTTGCCAAAAGAAAAATTATAAGATAGATCAATAGCCTTATGTGAGGAGGAAAACTGTAATGTTTTTCTCCTCTTTTTTATCTACACATACCCCTGCGCCTGCAACTGAAACAACTCCGCATATTTCCCATCCTTCGCAATCAACTCTTCGTGGCTACCCAATTCTAGCAATTGCCCATTTTCGAGAAAAAGAATGCGATCTGCCATACGGACGGTAGAGAAACGATGCGAAATCAAGACAGCCGATTTACCCTTTATCAGTTCCGTGAAACGTTGGAAGACCTCATGCTCTGCACGAGCATCGAGGGCAGAAGTAGGTTCATCCAAAATCAGGAGTTGTGCATCGCGCATATAGGCACGCGCCAGCGCGATTTTTTGCCATTGCCCACCCGAAAGCTCTACCCCATTCTTGAAGCGTTTGCCGAGAAACTGCTCGTATTGTTCTGGCAAGTCTTCCACTACCGTATCAGCGAGGCTCTTTTGTGCAGCATTTCGGATCGTTGGCAAAGCATCCAATCGTCCAATATTTCCTACTGCGATATTCTCTGCTGCTTTGAGCTGAAAGCGAATATAATCTTGAAAAATAATCCCCGTATTAGCGCGCAAATCGGCAAGATTGTAGTCGCGCAAATCTACACCATCGAGTAAGATGCGGCCTGCTGTCGGTTCGTAGAGGCGGGCAAGTAGCTTTACAAGGGTCGTTTTACCCGCGCCATTTTCACCTACTAAAGCTAGTTTTTCGCCTGCATCCAGGTGGAATGATAAATCCCGAATGGCATAGCGTTCACTATTTGGATACTTAAAACTTACATTCTCAAAAGTGAAGCCTTTGCTGATTTTTTCAGGAAAAAGATGGCTATTCGGAGTAGCAATGATACTTGGTTTTATTTCAAAAAAGTCAAATAAATCTTGCAGATATAAGGCACCTTCGGCTATGCTAGAAAAGCGATTCATAATGCTTTGAAGCATACTCTGCATCCGCTGAAACGAACCCGCTAGAAAAGTAAGCGTTCCGACGGTGATAAGCCCACCAACCGTCTGCATGGCAATGAAAACATAGGCTCCATAATACGCTATTGTTCCGATGGAAGACAGCAAAATTCCCCAAAAAGCACGACTCACTGCGATCTTTCGATTGGCGACATAGTACTTATCCGATAATTGCTCGAAACGATCGGCTAGGAAGTCGGCTAGTCCGAATATTTTCACCTCTTTCGCGGTTTCATCACTCGCGCCGATATAGCGTAGGTAATCCAGTTCGCGCCGCTCGGGGGTCCAAGAGCGCGTGAGGGAATAACTGCGCTGATTGAAATGGGTTTCACCCAAAAAAGAAGGAACAATTGCTAAAAATAAAATGAGCAATAACCACGGATTGAAGGCGACCAAACCTGCGCCTAGAAAGAGTACCGTGATGATGTTTTGCACCTGTGTTAGCACCTGCGACATGAGTATGGTACGTCCTGTGGTCTGCCTACGCGCACGTTCTAACTTGTCGTAAAAGTCCGCATCTTCAAATTGGTACAAATCCAAAGTCGCGGCATGCCGTATGATTTGTACGGAAGATTTATTGGAAAACAAATCGCCTAATAAACTATCCAATAGCGTGATGGAACGGCTGATTAATTCAGAAAAAACTGCCAAGGCTAATTCTAATCCGATCATTAGCCAAAGGTAGTCGTAGTCCTCGCCGCCATCATTCATCAGTCGGATTACTTCATCAATAATTTCTTTTCCGATATATAGCATCAGCAATGGAATCGCTGATTTCAGTAGTCGTAGTATCGCATTTCCGATAGCGAGTGGCTTGCTTGTTGCCCAAATCATGCTAAAGAACTTGGGCAAATTGCGTAATGCCCCGAATTGCTCCCGAAAACCCGTCTTTTTATCTTCTGGCTTTCCTGCCATATTTAGTTGTCGTCTTGTATTCATGTTTTAAGGAAACCAATAAAAAGGGGCTTCGGTTTCAAGAGGATGAGATTCTTATTATGCCTCTTTTAATTTTTTTTAGTGAAAAACTAGAAGAAACACCTATTTTTAAGCTTAAAAATAAAAACTCACCAAATTATAAAATGTCAATTGATATAAATATGAGACAAATCAGCAGTACGCGAAACCTTCTTTTAGTAGCAATAGCGTTTTTACTATTTTCCTGTGGTTCATCTGAACAACAAGCAGCAATACAGACTACTCCTGTCGAAGAAAAACCACCAGCTAAACCCGAATTCCAAAGGTTATTCAATGGTAAAACCCTCGATGGTTGGGTTGGAGATACCGACTCCTACATCGCAGAAGATGGCGTGATAAAAGTCAATCTATCGGGTGGAGAAATGGGCGGCAACAACCTTTATACTGCCAAGGAATACAGTGATTTTATCTTCCGCTTTGAGTTCCAACTCACACCTGGTGCGAACAACGGCTTAGGCATACACGCACCCCTCGAAGGCGACGCTGCTTATGTGGGCAAGGAATTACAAATTTTGGATAATACTGCCGATAAATATGCCGATTTAGAACCGTATCAATATCATGGTTCGGTCTATGGAATCATTCCTGCTAAGCGTGGCTACTTGAAGCCTGTAGGGGAATGGAACAAGCAAGAAGTGATGGTGCAAGGCTCGAAAGTGAAAGTGGTATTGAATGGAACAACTATCCTAGATGGCGACTTCATGGAAGCTAGTAAAAATGGTGCAATCGACGGAAAGGAACATCCTGGATTGGAGCGCAATAAGGGACATATCGGCTTCTTGGGGCATGGTGATGAACTGCAATTTAGAAATATCGAAATTAAGGATTTAGGTAAATAGTTGAATCTGCCTTTGTCGACAGACAGGCGCAGAGACTCGGAAAAACGGAGATCTTTGCTTTTTTTCGGTAGTTCTTTGTTCCAATGCTCATCAAGCGAGGCGGAGGATAAGTTAGCTTGTTCTTTATCGAAAAATTGGATTTGTGGGTGGTCTATTTGCGATATGACTCACTATCCCATAAATGCTGGCACTTCTCCTTCTTGGGGTTTTGCCAGCTTACGACGGAGCAGATAATCTAACCACGCTTTAGCGCGCTCGCGCGTATCATATTGGTAGAGCATCTGGTTTTCATTCAGTTTTTCATGGAAGCCTAAGCGCGTATTAAATTCCAATTCAAGCAGCTTAATCACGCCATAAACGTAATAATCGCGGAGGGCTTTATCCCCTGCTAATGGACGTACAAGGTCATAGCGTAGAATATCGTAGATTTTTTGATGATCGAGTTTTCCATTCGTTTCAAAGTCAATACCAAAGGCTTTTAGGAATTGAAAATAAAAGAATTTGCGGTCGCTCGTACTATGCAGATTGATGATTGCTTTTCGGCGATCTTTATCTTCTAAATTGAAAATAGGCAAGCCAAAATCATCATGCAGAAAGTTATAATCGAGCAAAGGACTCAATTGCTCATAGTAGCGTATAATGACAGGAATATCCGAATAACTCGCTTCTGCTATAATACTTTTTTGCATTTCTGCTTTTGCGCGATCATCTACTTCCAGTGTAAAAGAGTTCGTCAGTTTCGTTTCTAGGAGTTGTTTTAGGTTATCAATTCTTGCAATATTTAAGATGCTCGCTTGGCGTTCAAATTTACTCATACGCGCACCGCTGGTCAGGTATTCTTCCAGTGTAGAGCGAATACGAATGATGGCACGACGGTCGTATTTATCGCTGCGTAAATATTCATCGAACCACTTCAGACGGAAGAGATTGTTGTAGAAACTTCCTCGCTCGCGTACTTTCTTACCATTAATCTTTCGCTGAAAGAAAAAGAGTAAGCGATCCGTATCATCCACGATAAGCAACTTCGATAAATCGGCTAATTCGCGATAGCTAAAATCTATCTTTTCTAAGTAGCGCAAATCCCGCGCAACAGTCATCTGAGGTTCTATTTCCAAGCGACGAATGGAACGCGTAGGTTTTACTTTTTGCAATGATTTCAGACATAAATCGCGATAGCTATCTTCATAGAAATCCGAATTTGTCACTGCATTAATATCATCTATAGAAAGTTCCTTGCTTAGGCGCAAATTAGTAATCATATTCTGCGAAAACTCCAGCCCCCAATAGCGGTAACGCGTACTATCTGCCTTCCAGAACAGCAGCCATTCTTCCCGTGGGTTGGCATTTCTATCTCGGAAACGATAGGTATAAATATTTTCGAGTAAGGTGATGGCATCGTTTTCTACTTGGTGGCGCTGCAAAAGATACATCAGATGCGGCACTTGTGCGATTTCAGGATGCAAACTAAGGTACAGCACCAACTGCCGCTTAGTACGTTCATCATCTGAGGCAATGATAGCATCCACGATTTCAGGATACTCAAAATATTTTGGTGGTGGCAGTAATTCTAAATCAAAATCTTTGGTCAGTAAATCGCGCCAAGTAAAGGGTTTTGCTTCATCCAACTGCACCAGCAACCGTCCTGCTTGACGCGTAATATCATTGTCTGTTTCTAGACGTAGCAAGCGTTCTAGGCGCACCCGCAATTCTGTTGAATTCGCATCGAATTTACTTAGATAGTCATTCCCGATTCCATCCACTCCTAAGTTCGCAAATAGATAAGACTTTTTGAGATAGAGCCTCAAAAGTTTATCATTATTAATAATTTCATTCCAATGCTGGGTATAGGCTTTATCAAGTATCCAAGCTGAAGAAAATGTCGACTGATCATCTGCTACATTCAGTAAACCCCAATACTCAATTGCAGTAAGTTCGCTGGTATTTATAGTGGCTAAAATTTGTTTCTCAATGCGATAGCGTTCGCGTGCCTCTGTAGTATTTTTGAGTTCTTGTAGCAGTACTTTCAAGCGACCACTCGGCTTATAGAATAGGTTGTTTCTTCGGCAATAATCCGTCAATTCGACTAGACGTTCCAGATAGTTATGGCGAATGGGTGGTAAAGTCGAGTTATGTCCATCTAGTACGGGCTTATAGTCATAAGCTAGTTGAATAATATCTTCGGGATCTCCCTCTGTAAGTTCCAAATAGGAAAGCCGCGCCACCGAATCATTGGTAGATGTCAAGCGACGGAAATGTAATTTATAGCGTTGCGATAGCGTCTGCGAAACGGTTTTATTGATAAATTGCCGACGATTACTATCCCATTCATAATCTTCATAATGACTTGCCCAATAAATCATATAGTTAAGTAATCCGCGGGTATCGTAGCCCCAATTTGGTTCTTGCACAAATTCCTTACGACTATCATGCACTTGTACATCGGCAGCTATCAGGTTGCGAAGCTCCAAATGTAGCGTATGCGGATGCACACGAGTAGGTACATTATCATTGACAATATGAAAAATTTGAGCCGCTAAATAATATAAAGCTCTCGGATGCTTCGTTCTGGAAAGGTCTTTTATCGCATTGCGCTGCACCCAATCGAGTGTGTCGGAAAGACTCAATATTTTGCCGTAATAATCTGCCGATTCTGAAAAATAATACGACTTGAAATTGAAATAGCGATCATAGCCAAACATCCGCATATTCTTCACCGAACCTAAGCTATCCAAATAGTAGCGATATTTACTTGGCCGATCAATATCTTCTACTTTCATATTGGTTAAAATAGAAAGTTGTTCCTTCACATAATCGAAAGGAAGTATACGCTTATTTGCCATCAAAATCATGGCATCTATTACTTCTGGTTCGTAGTAAGTAGTGAGGGCTTGGCACAAATCGCGATACAAACGCGCCGCTTTGCTTTTGCGCTTGTAGGGGCGTTTCCGCATAATATTCAGCAAATATTGATAGCCTTCTGATAAATCTAATTGAGCAATTCGCTGAATTTGGGTTGCGGCACTCGTATAGTCTCCCGATTCGGAATACTGTTCGAAGCGACGAATATGCTGCCGCAATCGGATAGCCGCATCGGTTTGTTGCCCTTTAGTCGAAGATTCAATCGTGTAATACACCGCTCGTTCATCTAGCGGCGTGATATAAAAGACCTGCAAGAGTTCAGAAAATTGGATTTTATCTTCATTTTCATAATAGAAATCAAGCAACTGCTGCTTAGAGGTGTAGCGACTAATGGAAATTTCGCGCGGTGTGAAAAGCGTGTGACGTTGTAGGACGTGTAGAATGTCGTCGCGCACTTCGGTTTTTTCGATTAGGGTAGCTAAATCACGGAGGGCGCGTTTTTCTCCACCTTCGATATTCACACTTATATCGGTGACCAGTTGAGCATAATTGCCTTCTGTAGTATTTTGCCCATAAACAAAACCGTTAAGTAGCAAGGTACTTAACACAAGAATAAAATAGCATATATGCTTATTTATTTTCATGCTTTGTTTTCTCGTATATTTCTTAATTTACTTTGCAAATTGTAGAGGGTAGAAAGTAGAGGGTATAGAGATTTTTCATTATCATTTCTTATAAAGTAAAAGCAGTAAAAAATACATCTAGCTTTTACTTTCTACTATTTCATCATGTAAAGTTACAGTAAAAACTCATGTTACTCCACACAAATCCTGTTAAAATTAGAGTTTAAGCAGTTCATAAGCTATTCGGTAGCATATAGATAGCGTAAGGCAACCCATATAAGCGCGTTCTTGTCTTTAAAGAAAAACGAAAACACATGAAAGTCACTTTTATCTTCTTTTTATTTACTATTTCAATGGGCTATGCCCAAATTGATAGTAGCAAGACCATCTACCTAATACCTGGCACGGGTTCGGATGAACGCATCTTTCATGCCCTAGAAAGCGAACATGAAACCGTTGTTATCCAATACCTAATCCCCGAAAAAGGAATGAATATGTCCGAATACGCACAGCTTTTAACACAACAGATAGACACCTCTAAACGTTTCTCCATAGTTGGTGTTTCTTTGGGTGGTATGTTGGCAGTAGAAATGTCAAAATACTTACCCGCAGAAGAAGTGATATTGATTTCAAGTGCTAAAACAAAGCACGAATTACCCCATAAATATCGCTTTTTCAAAAACGCGCCGCTACATCGGATCTTAGGTGGTCGATTTTATAAATTTTGCACCTTATTGTTTCAACCTTTATACGAGCCTTTGGAAGAAAAGGATGAAATAATATGGCAGGATATGCTAAAAAATAAAGATCCGAAGTTCATTAAGCGCGTAGTGGCTTGCATCGTAGAGTGGGATAATGAAACCTATGACAGCGAACGCACCACGCACATTCATGGAACAAAAGACAAGACAATTCCAATAAAAAACGTACAAAACGCTATTGTGATTGAAGACGGCACACATATTATGATGCTAGACCGAACAGCGGAATTGTCGAAAATTATAAAAAATAGAATTAAGTAGATATGAGTGATGAATGATGAGTTTTACTCTTTCACTCATCATTCATATCTCATACCTATATACTGATATTATGAGCCTATCCGCAAAGCAGCAATTCCTTTGGGGCATAATCATCCTATGGATACCTTTTACTCTCTGGGGACAAGCTTGCGGCTGCTTAGATTGCCCTGCGCCAATTCCTGTCAATTTCAATAATTTTCAACTGAACTACCAAGTAGATGGTGCAGTGAATAACAATCTTGCCAGCAATAACTGTATTGAATCCGTCAATATTCAATTTAAGCACAATCGAGTCCAAAACCTTACTGTACAACTAATTGCACCCAGCGGACAAGCTGTTTCGCTCATTGGAAATTATTTGCCTTTTAGTGGAAGTTTAGCAAGTACAATTGGATCGGCTTGGGATGTCAATTTTGTTCCTTGTTCAGCCACCGCTGCGCCCGACCCTGGGGTTGCACCTTATTGGGACAACCTCAATCCTGCTTGGAATGTCTTTTTTGGAGATTTTAATGGTACGTATTATCCGCCCTTTGGCAATTGTCTCGAAAATATAAACACTGGCACGGTAAATGGAACTTGGCAACTCAATATCACCAATTATGATTTTCCAGTAGTTACAGGAACAGGTCTTATTGAAGACTTCACTATTAATTTTTGTGATGAAACAGGCATCAATTGCTGCTTCCCAGAAGGCGGTACATTAACGGATGATACCCCCATTACTTTTTGCGAAAATGAAGCTATTAACCTTCCCAATCCTTCCACTACTTTTAGCGAAGCCTTTGATACAAGTCGTTATTATTACAGCTATCTCCTTAGTAGAAATGGCGTTATAGTAGGAGTCGATAGCAGTTTCACTTTACAAGATTCCATAGTTGGCGAGTATGCGATTCAAGGCATTGCCTATGCGAAATCGGATAGCCTGAATGTCGCAAATCTGAACGGCACAGCTAATAGTGCATTAGGTTCAGATTTAGCCAATACTCCACCGCCTTTTTGTGGAGAACTATCTAGTAATATTCAGACTATCCAAATTTTGCCGATGCCTGAACAAATCATGCGAATAGAAACCCTATGCGAAGGCCAAAGCATCATGCTAGCAGGGCAGACATTTGATGCGACAGGCGTATATGATCTAATCCTACCTGCGCCCACCGCTTGCGACACCATGCTACAACTTCAGGTAGAAATTGTAATGCCTGACACTACCCTATTGACTCGACAAATATGTGAAGGCGAAAGCATACGCATAGCCGAGCAAGACTTTAGCACAAGTGGTCAATACAGCATTCCGCTTCAAAAAAACAATGGTTGCGATAGCCTTATTTTATTAGACCTATTGGTACAAAATATAGAAGCGAATGTCTTAAAAAATGTAGAACTTACTTGCCTCGATTCGGAAGTACAACTCGATGGTACAAACTCTAGTATGGCTGCTGAAATCGCCTATACTTGGACGAGTGAAGATGGCAATATCCTAAGCGGTGCTACAAGTCTGATGCCCCTTATAGATGCTGCGGGAACCTATATTTTGAGTGTGCAAAATACAGTAACAGGCTGCTTGGTACGCGACAGTGTTTTTGTGAGTGAAAACAAGCAACTTCCAGCACTGGATTTACCTGAATTAGCAAGCCTAAATT
>CALGLY010000854.1 GCA_937959095.1 uncultured Saprospiraceae bacterium | reverse complement strand
TTAGAGGAAGATGGCTTTCAATTAGAAGATGGTCTATGGTGCAAACAAGGGCATTTTTCTAGAACAAAAAAAGCAGTTAATTTCCTTGCCCTCTACGAAGAACCACTTTGGGTACCTTGGAATTATTCGCCACTAGAGCTGGATGTGGTGCAATATTTTTTAGATGATACTTCTAAGAAAAAGACCTCTAAACTAAGGGTACTCGATATTGGGAGTGGCTACGGAAAAAACGCTCTTTTTCTAGAAGAACGTGGCTATGAAATGCATGGAATTGATGTCTCACCAATTGCGGTAGAAGCCTCTAAACAAATTGTGCAGCGACCACAACACTTTCATACTGCCGCGGCAGAAAATATTCCTTACGAAGCTAATTTTTTTGATGCCATATTAGATATTGGTTGTATTCATTGCAGTGAAAAAAGCAGCCTAAGTAATATTATATCAGAAATACAACGGGTATTGAAACCCGAAGGGAAATTATACTCCCGAATCTTTACGCCTCGCCCGAAAGCATGGATAGAACAATTCGCCTTTAAGATGTATGAAATTGGATTGACAATAGAGGAAATAGAGCGTCTTATGGAGGGCAAACTTTCCCTTGAAATTCTAGAAAGTACGCCTGATTCTACTTATTTGATTGCTACGAAAGCAGCAATTCTCACTATGCAAAATTGAGTTTAAAAACTGAGCTAATTGTCTGTTGTCCCGTCCTTTAGGTCGGGGATAAAAGCATAAAACCAGCTTGGCTTTAGCCTAAAACCGCGTATCGGTCTGGGGCTAAAGCCCATTTTTCTTCTTTTTCAAAATTCCCCGACCTAAAGGACGGGGCAATTGATGGTCATAGTGAGAATTGCTGGCTACGAAAGCAGGACAATGTTAGAATGCAGTAATATGATAATGCGTTTATCATTATCACTTCAAATTACATCCATACTATTATCTAGATTGCTTTTGTAAGTACTGGATACGTTTATTCTTGTTTCGTTCTTGTCGCTCATGATAGCAACGGTCTTTTTCTCAATAGTTTGCGTACTTCCGATATACATCACATTCACGATATAGGAACGATGGACGCGTGTCATGTAAGGATAGGCTTTGAAGATATTGACGAAATCACCTAATTTTTTGGCAGGATAGTATTTTTTATCCACCGTATGAATTTTGGTGAGATTGCCATCTGCTTTTAAATAGACAATATTTTCAATGGGGACATAGTCCGTCTTTTTTGTTGATTTTATAGCGATTCTACTAGGTAACTTCCCTCCTCGGAAATTATTAGCCGCTTCCTTTAAGCGTTCTATATACTGCTGTTGTTCGTATTCGTCGCGCACGCGCGCTATAGCTTCTTTTAGTAGAGAAACGTCGATAGGTTTCGTTAAATAGTCTAATGCAGCAAAGCGAATAGCACGTTCTGCATAAATATTATGTCCCGTCACGAAAATGATAGGAAAGTCAGGCATTCCAATTTGCTCTATCAAATCAAACGTCGTGCCTTTAGGCAATTCAATATCAAAGATAGCAAAGTCAATATTCCCATCATGGGCTTTAATAATTTCAATCCCCGATTCAATGGAATTTGCCGTTGCTAATAAATCTACATCGTCGAAGTTGTCGGATAGGAGTTGCTTGATATTATCAATAGAAGTAATATCATCATCAATGATAATGGTGTTCATCTCAAAAGGATTTAGCTGTTACATATTACATTAATGTCTCTAAAATACAAAAAAGTAGAATTTTATAGGAACAGTGTAAAACAAAAACATAACGACCAGAAGAAAAATATCCTATTTGTAAGATGCTTTAACTTCTTCTAGGTATACTATCTGTTGTATAATTACTTACTAGTAGGTAATTGTATGATATAAGCACCGTTCTTTATCTTCCTACATGCACCAGCAAAACCGAAATATCTGAGGGAGAAACACCACTAATACGACTAGCTTGCCCGATAGTACGCGGCTTAAGTTGCGTTAGTTTTTCGCGTGCTTCCGACGAAAGAGAAGATATAGTTGCATAGTCAAAATTCTCTTTTAAATGTACCGCTTCTAAGCGATTCATTTTATCGACTAATTCTTGTTCCTTCCTGATGTAGCCTTCGTATTTCATGCCGATTTCTGCTACAGATACCGCTTCTTCATCGAAACCATTGAGGAAACTATCTAATTCAGGAAGCACTTCACGCAAGCCTGCTACTTTGATATGCGGACGCGATAGCACACTCAATAATTTCACCTTTTGCTTCAAAGGCGCAGAGGAGTTTTCTGCCAAGTAACCATTCACGGCATCGGGTGAAATACTCGTATTTCGGAAGTGTTTTTCGATTTTCTTCATATCCGCTTCCTTCGCACGCACGCGTTCTAAACGTTCTTCGCTACCACGTATACCTAGCTTATGTGCAATAGGCGTAAGACGAATATCTGCATTATCTTGACGAAGCAAAATCCGATATTCTGCTCGCGAAGTAAACATTCGATACGGCTCTTTCGTCCCTTTATTCACGAGGTCATCTATCAGTACACCGATATAGGCTTCGGAGCGTTTCAGGATAAGTGGTTCTTCTTCTCGGATACTAAGGTGTGCATTGATGCCTGCCATGAGTCCTTGAGAAGCCGCCTCTTCATAACCTGTTGTTCCATTGATTTGCCCTGCAAAAAACAGGTTTTTTATCAAGCGGGTCTCCAAAGATGGGCGCAATTGGGTCGGCTGGAAAAAGTCATATTCAATCGCATAGCCAGGTCGGAACATTTTCATATTCTCGAAGCCTACTACTTTCCGCAAAGCATTGTACTGCACATCTTCGGGCAAGGAAGAAGAAAAACCATTGACATAAATTTCGCAGGTCGTCCAGCCTTCTGGCTCTACGAAGAGCTGATGGCGGTCGCGATCGGCAAAACGATTTATTTTATCTTCAATAGAAGGACAATAGCGCGGCCCGATGCCTTGAATACGTCCATTGAACATCGGTGAGCGATTGAAGCCCGTCTTTAAGGTTTCGTGTACTGCTTTGCTGGTGTAAGCAATGTGACAAGGCAATTGCTTCTCTGGTAGCGGGGTATCGGTGTAGGAAAAACGACTAGGTTTGGCGTCTCCTAGCTGAATTTCCATCTTATCCCAGTCTAGGCTACGTCCATCCACACGAGGAGGCGTACCTGTTTTCATGCGCCCCGACTCAAAGCCGAGTCCTACGAGTTGTTCCGTCAATCCTTTGGCTGCGCGTTCACCTGCACGACCACCGCCAAACTGTTTCTCTCCGATATGAATGATGCCATTCAAGAAAGTGCCATTCGTCAAAATAACAGCTTCACTTTCTATTTCTAGTCCCATGCCTGTGTGTATGCCACATGCCCGTCCATCCTTCACCACGATACCCGTTATCATTTCTTGCCAAAAGTCAATATTGGGATGTGCCTCTAGCATCTCCCGCCATTTGGCAGCAAATAACATACGGTCGCTTTGCGCTCTCGGACTCCACATTGCAGGTCCTTTCGATAGGTTCAGCATTCGGAATTGTACCATTGTATGATCAGTCACTATGCCTGAATAGCCACCTAGTGCATCTACTTCACGCACAATTTGTCCTTTTGCCACTCCGCCCATTGCAGGGTTGCAAGACATCTGTGCGATGGTATTCATATTCATGGTAGCAAGGAGTACCTTCGAACCTAAATTTGCGGCGGCTACTGCTGCCTCACAGCCTGAATGCCCTGCACCTACTACTATTACGTCGTATTTCGGAAACATCTCTTTTAGATTAGATATTTAGTTTTTTAGACATTTAGATATTTAGCTTTTAAAAATATTCTAAAAATCCAGACGTCTAAAAATCCAAAAATCTTTTAACACAATAACAAAAGCCTCTTGCGCTAATTTCGTTTTACTGAAACACAAGAGGCTCTTTTTAATCTTACCTTATCAATAAGCTAAAAAAAAACTCATTAATAAGAAGACGCTATAATTCTGCGTATATATATAAATATATTAATTTACGGAATCAGCGAGTTCTTTACCAGGCTTAAATTTCACTAGATTTTTTCCAGCAATTGTGATAGTCTCGCCCGTTCTTGGGTTTCTACCTTGACGTTCAGCACGGTGAGTAACAGAGAAAGTTCCAAATCCGATTAAAGTGACTTTGTCACCTTCTTTTAACGCAGCACCGATAGCATTTAATGTTGTATTTAATGCTTGAGTTGCTTGCGCTTTGGAAATGCCTGCACTTTCTGCAACTGTACTAATCAAATCTCCTTTGTTCATTTGAAAAAATTTTAGAAATTAGTATTTTC
>CALGLY010000853.1 GCA_937959095.1 uncultured Saprospiraceae bacterium | reverse complement strand
AGCAACTCAGAAATTGCGACCGGACTGACTTTTACACCAGACCAAGCAGGAAGTTACTTTGCAGAAATATTTAATACAAATACAGGTTGCCAAAGTGCACGTAGCGAAGTGCGTGTAATTGTGAATGAATTACCAGTTGCGAATATAGTAGGATCATCGCAAGTATGTCCAGATACAGAAGCGGAATTGAGTGCAAGCCTATTGGATGGAAGTGCAGCTAGTTTCAGTTGGTCTACAGGCGAATCAAGTCCAAGTATCAGTGCAGGTATTGGAAGTTATATGGTAACGGTAGTTGATGCAAACGGTTGTGAAGCTGTTACAGATAGAAGTATTACAGAACATGTAGTAACACAAGCCACTATCACAGGCGATCTTACGATTTGCCCTGATGGCTCAACAGTACTAAGCGCAAGCGAGGGCATGAGTTACGAATGGAGTAATTTTGCACAAAGTAACGAAGTGAGCGTAGGTGTGGGGACATTTATGGTAACTGTTACAGACAATAATAGTTGTGAAAGTATAGCCGAAGCAAGCGTAACAGAAGATCTGGCACCAACGATTACCTTATTCGACGGTTTACTAAACTGTTCGCAGGATATGAATAGTTATGGTTTCCAAATCAATACAGAAACAGGAAATGACTTACGTGTAAGCTTAGGTGATGTAAGTGGCGACAATGGCGTATTTACGATAACAAATGTAATTGCTGATGTGCCAGTAACCGTAACCATAACAAATTCAATCACTGGTTGTGAAAGCGAACAGGTTTTCCAAGCACCAGATTGTAGTTGCCCTGCAATAGCTGCACCTACAAGTACAAATGATGTAGAAATATGTGATGGAGCTGCACTCGCTGAATTAAGTGTGATGGATGAAGGTATTGATACGGAATCAGAAGTGCGTTGGTACAATGTAGCTACAGGCGGTGTTGTACTTGGCACAGGATTGACTTTCACGCCAGACCAAGCAGGAAGTTACTTTGCAGAAATAGCAAATACAACTACCAATTGTGAAAGCCCACGTACTGAAGTGCGTTTAATTGTAAATACAATTCCAACAGCAAATATAGAAGGAGCAGCACAAGTATGCCCAAGCGTTACTACAGCACTAAATGCAAGTTTAGTCGATGGAGTAGCAAGTAGTTTCCTATGGTCATCTAGTGCAGGAAGTTCTACCGATGCAATGGTAGAAGTAGTACCAGGCGTATACAGCGTGACAATTACCGATGCAAATGGTTGTGAATCTGTAGGAAGTAAGGTAGTAGATGAGTTTCCTGCTGTTGTAGCAATGATTGATGGGGAAGCAAGTGTTTGTCCAGATGGAGGAACAACCGTACTAACGGCAAGCGGTGGTACAAGCTTCGAATGGAGCGACTTTACAGAAGCTAGTATGGCTACTTTAGGAGTTGGCGATTATAGCGTAACGGTAACCGATGCGAATGGTTGTACTGATATTGCTACTATAGAAGTAGAAGAAACTCCAGCACCAAGCATTATGCTAGTAGATAACTTAGAATGCGCTGATGATAGAGAAACTTATAATTTCCAAATCAGTACAGAATCGGGTAATGAAGTAATTTCAAGTGATGGTGCAGTAAGTGGTGCAGATGGCATATTTACAGTAAGTGAAGTAACGAAAGATATAGCCGTAACCGTAACAATTACAAATCCAGAAACGGGTTGTATTAGCACGCAAACGTTCCAAGCACCAGATTGTAATTGTATTCCAATATCTGCGCCTTCTAGCGATGGAGATGTGGCGATTTGTTTCGGAGAAACGATTCCTGAAATTATGGTAAGTGATGCAGGTTTAGATGCAGAATCCGAAATACGTTGGTATTCAAGTGCTGCAAGCAACAATGAAATTGGAACAGGTGCAAACTTCACACCACCTGCGGCAGGAGAATATTTTGCAGAAATATTCAATACAGTTACAGGCTGTAGTAGTAGTCGCCAAGTTGTTACTTTGACAATCAGAGATGAATTGGTAGCTACTATAAATGGACCAGAATCCTTATGCGAAAGTCCAGATGTGCTAGCTGAATTGACGATAGATTTAGAAGGAGGTGTAGGCGATACCTTCCAATGGTCAGAAAGTACAGGAAATGCTATTACACCAACGGTAATTGTTAATGTAGGAACACACGCTGTAACAGTAACAGATACGAATGGATGTACTGCTGAAGCAAGCATTACAGTCAATGCATTCGAGTTAGTGCCTGTAGAAATTCAGGGTGACTTAATAGTTTGTCCAGGAGAGCCAACTATTTTAACAGCGATAAATGGTGCAACTTTCCTATGGAGTGATGGCACAACAGAGAGTAGTATAGAAGTAAGTACAGGTACTTATACAGTAGATGCCTTTGATGAAAATGGTTGTCCAAGTCAAGCAATGGTGATGGTGGAAGAACAAGCACCACCAAGTCTTACGCTTTCTACAGCTGCTAATTGTGCAGAGGACTTAGAAAGCTACGGCTTAGAAATCCTTACAGAAGAAGGTAATACAGTAGATGTTTCTTTAGGTGCAGTTAGCATGGCAGGCGGTATTGCAAGCATCACAGGCATCACAACAGATACGCCAGTGACGATAACGATAACGAATGGAGCTGGTTGTACGACAGAGCAAACATTTGAAGCACCAAACTGTAATTGTCCTGAATTAGCACTTCCTGTAGTGGGAGATAATGTAGCAATTTGCATGGGCGATGAAATTCCTGCACTCACAGCTACAAGCGATGATTTAGATGAAACGCGCGAACTACGTTGGTTCGATGCAGATATAGATGGTACACAAGTAGGATCAGGTTTAGAATTTACACCAACCGAAGCAGGTACTTATTTTGTAGAATTATTTGAAGCAAGTAGCGAATGTAATACAGCACGTATTCCAGTTACATTGACAATAAATGAATTGCCAGTAGCAGCTATTAGTGGCGATGACGAAATTTGCCCTGCTGGAACGAGCGCATTAACCGCAAGTGGTGGCGTAGATTTCGCATGGGACAATGGCGAAACAACGGCAAGCATAGCTGCACCAGCAGGGGACTATATGGTAGTCGTGACCGATGCCAATGGTTGTAGCGCAGAAGCAAGCCTTAGCGTAAGCGAATTGACAGTATCTGCGGCAACTATCACAGGTGACTTGGGTATCTGTGCCGATGATATGACAACATTGACAGCAAGCGCAGGAGATTCCTTCTTATGGGATAATGGCGAAACGACGCAAACGATAGATGCAGGCGTAGGAACATACAGCGTTATCGTGACGGATGCCAATGGTTGTGAAAGCACGGCTACAGAAGAAGTAGTACAAGATGCAGCACCGAACTTCTCTATCGCGCAAGCAGCCGATTGTTCTCAGGACTTATCGAACTATAACATACAACTACAGACCGCAGCCGGCAATATATTGACAAGCACCGCAGGTGCATTAGATGATTTAGGTGGCGGACTTTGGAGTATCAGCCAAGTAGATACAAGTAGCAATGTTACCGTTACAATTGAAGATGCGGTGACAGGCTGTATCACGGAAGTTCCATTTACAGCACCAAATTGTAACTGTCCAACCTTCCTTGCACCTACTAGCGGTGGCGATGCAACCATCTGTATGGGCGACGCAATACCAAGTTTAATCGTAAGCGATATAGAAGATGGCTTAGTTGTCAATTGGTACGATGCACAAGTAGGCGGCAATCTAGTAGGCTCTGCTACTACAGACTTCCAGCCAAGTGCAGGAGGAACGTATTATGCAGAAGCAACGGATATAGCATCAGGTTGTTCTAGTTTGCGTACTGCGCTTACTCTGACTGTAAATGACTTACCAGATGCAGCTATCGACGCATCCGCAGAAGGAGCTTGTGGCAATGATTTGGTTTCCTTGACAGGAAACGGCGGAGATACCTTCGTGTGGTCTTCTAGTGAAACAACTGAAAGCATTGAGGTTGTTCCAGGTACTTATGTACTGACTGTGACCGATACCAATGGTTGTGCCAATACCACACAATTGACTATCGCTGCCTTCCCAACTCCAACAGTGACGACGGATGCAGAAGAATTTATTTGTGGTACTGCCTTCGATATCGTAACCGCAAGCGGTGGGGATACCTACCTATGGAGTACAGGCGAAACGACAACTACCGTTCAGTTAGAAACAGGTACCTATAGCGTGACAGCAACGAATGATGAAGGCTGTACCGATATGGTCGAGTTTACGATTAATCAGGCAGTAGAAGCGACAGCAAGCTTAGGCGAAAATCAAATCTTGTGTGATAATGCAAGTATTGTTTTGAGTCCTGGTTCGTTCCCAGCAGGAGCAATGACCTATGAGTGGAGCAACGGCTCAACAGCCTCTAGCTTAGAAGTAAGCCAAAGTGGACAATATGCCGTAACAGTAACAGATATTTGCGATAATCAAGCCACATCGAATGTGACTATCGAAAGCCTTGCGCCACTAGATGCTGCGGCACTAGAAACAGCATTGGGACAAGATACGACGCTTTGTGTAGGACAAGTAGCCTTGGATTTAGGTGCACTTGACTTTAGCGATTCGGGTGAAGTAGATTTCCGCTGGCAAGATGGCACGAACAAAGATCGTATCATAGCAACCGAAGAAGGTACCTATGTCGTGATGGTATCCAATGAGTGTGAAGATGTAGAAGCAGAAGTAGAAGTAGCCGCTTGTGATGAGTGTAGCTTCTATCTGCCGAATACCTTCTCTCCGAATGGGGATATTATAAATGATGAATTCAAAATATTCACGAGTTGTGATATTGAAAATTATCAATTCCGAATCTTCGATCGTTGGGGAGGCTTAGTCTTCGAGAGTACAGATATTAATGAAGGATGGGATGGACAATTCAGAGATGAAGATCCTGTAGCCGACACCTTCGTTTGGACGGTTTCTTATGACATGCTAGATCGCTACGGCACTATGCGTAATCATGTAGAATCAGGTGAATTGACAATACAGAAATAAGTTTTCTAATGCTTTTAAGTTAGAAAAATAGCGGATATAAAAAATCGGCATCGAAGGGATTCGGTGCCGATTTTTTTATTCTATGAAAATCAGAAATTGTTATAAAATTGGTTTATTAAGACAAAAATTGTATCTTTTAAGCTCTATTTTTCGTTTATTTGCTAGATACATGCAAATTCAAGAAAAATGATAGTAGAATTTAGCGTTAAAAATTTCCGTTCCATCAAAGAACTGCAAACGATTAGTTTTGTAGCTACAGGACTAAAAAGTGCAGAGAAATACGCGGAAGTAGATAAAAATAACATTGTTGAGGAGGGAGGGATGCAACTCTTTAAAACGCTTGGTATTTATGGGGCTAATGCTAGTGGGAAGAGTAATGTGGTGAAGGCGTTTAGTTGTTTTATCAAAACTATTACTCAAGAACCGAGTAGTCAATCTAATTTGAGTGAACTGTGCGATCCATTTTTGTTCCAAGAAAATGCTGCTGAAACAGAATCTTTTTTTCAGATAGTTTTAATTATCACTGGTGTTAAATATAGATATGGATTTACTGTAAAGCGTAATAAGCCTAACAAGGATGGCATATTAGGATATAGTCAAGAAGTTGTAACAAATGAGTGGTTATATGGACAGAAGCAAAAAAATATGCGCCCTCTATTCAAAAGGTCAGGTCAGAAGGTAAATAGCAACTTACCAGATGCTGATAAAATTCCTACTAGTACGCCTTACGAACATTCTCTGTTTTTGACTTATGCAGCAGCTTTTCAAACTAGAGAAGAATGCTGTAACGAAATAAGAAATTTTTTTAAATTTTTCACTATTCATAATTTAAACCCTCTAAATCATATCGATAGCGACACCTCTATATATTACGTTTATCATTCTGACGAAAAGAAAGCTATGATAGACTTGCTTTCTGTTTTTGATTTGAAATATCATGATATTTACATAGAAGAAGATTTACCAATTGAGACCATTACCAAAAATGATATTTTTTTAACCAAGAGAAAACATAATCAAGATGTAATATTAAATCTTAGGAAAAACGAGTCGGAAGGAACTCAAAAGCTTTTTGATTTAGCAGGCTTATTACTAAGAGCGTTTAATTCTATTCCTTCTTCAGGCTTTCTCATTTTGGACGAAATAGACAGCAACTTCCATCCTGCACTACTTATAAAGCTGATAAGTTTATTTAATAATCCCGAAATTAATAAGGCTAACTCCCAACTCCTATTCACCAGCCACGACACTAACCTAATGTCTCCCGCTATCGCGCGGCGCGACCAATTTTATTTTACAGAAAAAAATGAAGATGAGTCAACTCGTCTTTATTCTTTAGCCGATTTGCGTGGCATTCGCAATGACGCTGATTTTGCACGACAATATCTAGGCGGTTATTATGGCGCATTACCAATTTTAGAAGATTACGAAACAACAACTACAACCAATGAACGAACCGTGGAACTTGAAACAAAGTGATACAAGGGAAGCAAATACCTTGACCACGTTTATTCTGTTTTGCGAAGATGAAGTAAGCGAACCCAACTATTTCAATTATTTCAAGACCGACAAAATCAAGATAAACACGATTACCAAGCAAAGAAGCATGATGAGCAATGTATTGAGTGCAGTGCATCATTGTAAAACGCATGGTTTATTTGAGCAAATAGAAGATGATTTTCACCTCAAGGATTCAGGTTTGCAAGTATGGTGCGTATTCGATAGAGATAAAGGCGCGGAAGGCAAAAGTATCCCAGAAGGCAATACGGAATTTGATGAAGCTATCAGAACGGCAGAAGGAAAAGGGATAAAAGTAGCTTGGAGTAATGATGCTTTTGAATTATGGATTTTACTGCATTTTGAAGAAATTACAATTGATGATATTGCTTATCAAGAACGGATTGCTTGCTATGATAGGCTGACGGAAATTTTCAACGCTTTACCCAATAATGAATACTTGGATAAGGCTAAAAAACACGCTTCATTTAGCTATAAAAAAGACCTGAAACAAAGGTTGAAATTCTTAACTATTGTCAGAAGTGAGATTGAAGATAAAATAGATCTTGCAATAGAACGCGCTAAAAAACTAGAAGAAATCTGCAATGCTCAATACACCTACAACCACCAAAAAGCACCTTGCACGCTAGTCCATCATTTGGTAGAGGCACTAGTAGAGGTAGGAGGAAAACAAATTGAAAAAGTAGACCCGCTCTCCTAAAAACAAAAAGGGAACGCGCAAAGCACGTTCCCTTTTCAAAAAATAAAGCTATAAAAGCCTTACACAGTAGCCGCCAACGCCTTATTGCTGGCACGCTTACGCTCGTGTTCTTTCAAGTACGTCTTACGCAAACGGATGGAGGTAGGTGTTACCTCTACATATTCATCGCCTTGTATATATTCTAGTGCCTCTTCTAGGCTGAAAATAATTGGCGGTACGAGTTTCGCCTTATTATCTGCACCAGAAGAACGCATGTTACTCAACTTCTTCGTTTTCGTTAGGTTCACTACCATATCGCCTGGGCGACTGTTTTCACCAACTACTTGTCCTTCGTAAATTTCTTGATTGGCACTCACGAAAAACTTACCACGTTCCTGTAGATTATTGATAGAAAACGGAATAGCTTTACCCATTTCCATTGAAATCAAAGAACCATTCTGACGACCAGGAATATCACCTTTGTAAGGCTGAAACTCCAAGAAGCGGTGCGTCATAATTGCTTCACCTGCGGTTACCGTAATCACGTTGCTACGCAAACCGATGATACCACGTGATGGAATCTCGAATTGTAACAACATACGGTCATTCTTAGGCACCATCGAAAGCATCATACCTTTACGCTTTGTCACCATCTCAATGACCTTACCCGATACATTTTCAGGCAAATCAACCGTCAATTCCTCTACTGGCTCGTGCTTCACACCATCTATCACCTTCGTGATAACTTGTGGCTGCCCGATTTGTAGCTCATATCCTTCGCGACGCATCGTCTCGATTAATACAGAAAGGTGC
This sequence comes from uncultured Saprospiraceae bacterium, assembly GCA_937959095.1. Lineage (GTDB taxonomy): Bacteria > Bacteroidota > Bacteroidia > Chitinophagales > Saprospiraceae > JAAUTG01. The sequence goes on along the minus strand of CALGLY010000853.1, from coordinate 3,582 downwards.
AATACCCCACGTCCGAATACACGGAAGGAATCTGCTGCATTTGTATCTTCTACGCGCAAGGCAAGGTTCTTTTCCAATTCCTTGTTTAAGCGATCACGAATTTGGCGAGAGGTAACGTATTTTCCTTCTTTCCCGAAAAATGGAGAATCATTAATCGTGAAAAGCATACTCATTGTCGGTTCATCAATCGCAATTGGAGGCAATGCTTCTGGATTTTCTATATCTGCAATGGTATCTCCAATATCAAAACCTTCTATACCTACTACTGCACAAATATCACCTGCTTGTACTTCCTCCACTTTTATCTTCTCCATACCATTGAAGCCGTAAAGCCCCTTGATACTATGCTTCGTGATTTTATCGTCTTTTTGTGCCAATGCGATACGCTGACCCGCTTTCAGGTGTCCGCGTTGCAAACGCCCAATAGCGATACGACCCGTAAACTTAGAGTAGTCCAAAGAAGTCACTAACATCTGTAGTGTACCTTCATCTACCTTAGGTGCTGGGATATGCTCAATAACAGCATCCAAGAGTGCCGTTACATCCTCTGTTTTTTCACGCCAATCCGTACTCATCCAACCGAATTTCGCTGAACCATAAATAGCAGGGAAATCCAATTGTTCTTCGGTAGCATCCAAGCTGAACATCAAGTCGAACACCTTTTCGTGTGCTTCTTCTGGTGTACAGTTTTCTTTATCTACCTTATTTACTACTACGATAGGTTTTAGTCCTAATTCGAGTGCTTTTTGCAATACAAAGCGTGTTTGTGGCATCGGGCCTTCAAAGGCATCTACCAACAAAAGCACACCATCCGCCATGTTCAACACACGCTCCACTTCACCACCGAAGTCACTGTGACCAGGCGTATCAATGATATTGATTTTCACCCCTTTATAGCTAATCGCTGCATTCTTCGACAAGATAGTGATACCACGCTCACGCTCTAGCTCATTATTATCCATAATAAGTTCGCCAGGCTTATCGCGTTCGCTGAATAAATCTCCAGCATGAAGCATTTTATCTACTAAAGTCGTCTTTCCGTGATCGACGTGTGCAATAATCGCTATATTACGAATGGATTGTTGTTGCATGACTGCATTAATTTCAATGATAGGCATAAATAAAGAAAATGTATCTCATTAATATGGTATGCCTAAAATGATATGATTTTCAAAACGAGCCGCGAATATACGCCTATTATTGGTATGCTGTCAATAGGAGAGGCTAAAAAGCTGTTAATATTAAGGTGTCTTATTCTTGTTTTTGGAGGTGCTTGGGATAGCATTTATTATTCAAACAAGGCGAATTTTATTTTGAAAAAGGATTTTAACAAGGGGTAAGAAAAATAATTGATTGCATAAGTCTTAATATACAATCAATTATTTTTTGTATAAAATTTTATTTTTTATTCAAATAAAATCTGATAAAGAAGAGCTAAATGCTAAAAATTTCAAATTTCTAAACTTCTGAATAGCTTACTTCTTCCTACGCTTCCGCAGCAATCCCTCTTGCACTACAGAGGCTACTAATTGTCCTTGCCTATTAAAAATAGTACCTCGCGTAAAGCCTCTAGCATTGGAGGTGCTTGGGCTATCTAAGGAATAGAGTAGCCATTCATCCATTCGGAAGGCACGATGAAACCACATCGCATGATCTACACTAGCGATTTGTATGCTGCCCCATTCTATATCATCTAGGTGCGGGAGCATAGCAGTAAGCAATAAATTATAATCAGAAGCATAAGCCAATACTTCCTGATGTGTGCGAATGCTATCAGGCAAGTCTCCTTTTACTTTTATCCAAATAGCACGATAGGGTGGTGCGCTTTCGGGTTTCGCCCAATTGAGTTGCTGCACCGGACGAAATTCTATCGGGCGCGGAATGCTAAAACGAGCAAAGAGTTCGGGCCGATCTTTTTCGTATTTTTTAGCAAATTCATAGTCATTCATAAGCGTTTCGGGAGCTGGCACATCGGGCATTTCTATTTGATGATCGAAGCCTTCTTGCTCCAACTGAAAGGAAGCCGCCATATTGAAAATCGGTCGCCCTTTCTGAATTGCTACCACGCGCCGTGTCACGAAGCTGCGCCCATCTCGAATTCTATCCACTTCATAAACAATAGGCAGATTAATATCACCTGGCAAGATAAAATAGGCATGCATCGAATGCACCACATGTTCCTCCGATACGGTACGATAGGCAGCATGAAGCGACTGTCCTAATACTTGTCCACCAAACACACGTCCCCAATACGTCTTATGACTTTGAGCGCGAAATATATTTTCTTCTATTTTTTCTGCTTGCAATAGATCGAGTAGTTCCTTCGCAGTTTTCATACTTGTGTTAATACTTATTATTGAATGCAGAAGAGTAGAGAGGGATAGCATCTTTTATAAAAAAAGACTCTGCGCCTCCGCGTCTCTGCGCCTATCTGCCGACAAAGGCAGGTTCAAAAAACTAAATTTATTATTGGGAGTTGCCTTAGTTCTCAAATACTGGTTCGCGTCTTGCCATGCTTGCCTGAAAAGCTTCCATCAGGTCGGTAGAGAGCAACATAGCAGCATTCCAAGTCGCCATATAGTTTAAGCTTTCATCCACACTATGATCGCGAGTATAGAGCAGCATTTCCTTCGTGCCACGCACTACGACAGGTGATTTTTTAGCTATCATCGCGGCCAATTCTAGTACGCTTTTTAGCATGCTTTCTTTATCGGCATATACCTTATTTACTAAACCTATTTCTTTTGCTTCTGCTCCGAATAGCTTGCGCCCAGTATAGGCTAGTTCTGCCATAATACCTGGCCCGATTATTTTCGGAAGACGTTGCATTGTACCTATATCTGCTACTAGTCCCATATCCACTTCCTTGATGGTGAAATAGGCATCTTCGGTGCAATAGCGCATATCACAAGCCGAAATAATATCGACACCGCCACCAATGCAGCCCTTGTGAATAGCTGCTAAGACAGGCTTTCGGCATCGCTCGATGGAGGTGATGGTATTTTGTAATTTTAGGATAAATGCGCGCAAAGCTTCCCGCTTTCTCGATTCGCATTTTGTGCTATTTAGTTGCTGTATATTCATCAGCAATTCCAAATCAATACCTGCGCAGAAATGTTTTCCCTCGCCACTCAATACGATGACTCGTGCCTCTGGATTGTGGTGCAAGTCTTCAAAAATCTGTTGCATCTCTTCCCAAGCTGGCATCACTAAAGAGTTGGCTTTGTCAGGACGATTGAAGGCTACCTGTGCGATATGGTTTTCTACTGTTACTTTGAAATAGGTATAGTTATTCATAATGCTAATTCTTATTTGAGAAACGGTCTGCAAGATAGAATAAAGTCTTTTCATAAACTGATTTGAATAGCCCTCAGAAAAAAAAATATTTTTTTTTCAAAGGCTTGTCCTATTTCGTTTTGCTCATTCGTCATGGGGGTGAATTTATTAATAAGCAAATAAAAAAATAATCATGACAACTTTAAGAACAGCACTTTTGACAATCGTATTCCTAAGTTTGACAACAGCTTTCACTTTTGCACAAAAGAAAGCGATTATTATCACGAAGACCGTAAACGTTGCAAC
>CALGLY010000852.1 GCA_937959095.1 uncultured Saprospiraceae bacterium | reverse complement strand
GACTTGGAAGATTATCGCACTAGTATTGGACGCTCGGAGCGAACAGGTGCGGTCGTAGAACCCCGCCTGAGTAAGCAGTGGTTTTTGAATATGAAAGATTTCGCAGCCAATGCCCTCCGTGCCGTAGATAGTGGGGAAGTTAATTTCCATCCGCCGCACTTCTGGAATATGTATAATAGTTGGCTCAAAGAAGATAATGTCCGTGATTGGTGTATTTCGCGCCAACTTTGGTGGGGGCAACAAATTCCTGCTTGGTACTATGAAGACGAAGCTTTTGTAGCAGAAACGGTAGAAGAAGCACTCGAACAAGCGCGCAAACATTTTAAAAATCCAAAACTAAAACTAAGCGACCTAAAGCGCGATGAAGACGTAGTAGATACGTGGTTTTCGTCTTGGTTATGGCCACTTTCAGTATTCGATGGTTTTGAGTCGAAGAAAGAATTGGAGTACTACTACCCTACTAATACTTTGGTGACGGGTTGGGATATTATGTTTTTCTGGGTAGCTCGTATGGTGATTGCTGGTTATGAATTTGCACCTGAATTACTCGGCAAAGCGCATCCTCCTATGCCTTTCCGTGATGTGTATTTCACAGGAATGGTACGGGATGAAAAGCGCAGAAAGATGAGTAAATCACTCGGAAATTCACCTGATGCCTTGTCGCTCATTGACAATTATGGTGCAGATGGCGTTCGTTTCGGGATGATGGCAGCAGCAGCAGCAGGGAACGATATTATTTTCGACGCGCCTATTGATTCTAAGACAAAACAAGTGCTGAATGAAAGCCAACGTTGCGAACAAGGAAGTAAGTTTTGTAATAAGATGTGGCAGGCACTACGCCTAGTTCGTGGTTGGGAAGTGAAAGATAGCAAGCCAGATGCCATCAACGAATTGGCGGTACTTTGGCTAGAAAATAAACTACAACAAACGCTAGAAGGCTTGGAGAAAAGCATGAAAGATTACCGTCTTTCAGAGGCTTTAAAGGATCTATACAACTTCATTTGGGGCGACTTCTGCTCTTGGTATTTAGAGATGATAAAGCCTGCTTATGGCGAGGCGATTGATAAAACGACGCTAGATAAAACTATTGCCTTATTCGAGCAATTCATGACGGTTTTGCATCCGTTTATGCCGTTTGTAACCGAAGAAATTTGGCATCAACTGAAGGAACGAAAGGCAGGAGAAGATTGCGTAGTGAGTACCTATCCTACGGCAAAAGCCTATGATACTGCCTTGGTTCAGCGCGTGGAAAAAGCGAAGGATGTGACGACTAAAGTACGTGAAATCCGCAATAGTAAAGGCATTTCGCAGAAGGAAGCATTACAACTTTTTGTCCAGAAAGGAGAAGGTGCAAGCGATTTATTTAGCTTGAATGGCTTGAAGGATATGATTGCTAAAATGGCAAATCTAAGCACGCTGAACGAAACCAGCGAGGAGGATGTAGCAAGCAGCATTTCCTTCATTTCAGCTACTGAAAAGTACTTCCTAGAAGTTCATCTAACTATTGATGTAGAGGCAGAACGTAAACGCTTGACCGAAGAATTAGCCTACCAAGAAGGTTTTGTTGCTAAAGTTGGTAAAAAGCTAAGCAATGAACGTTTCGTGAATAATGCGCCTGCTGCCGTAGTCGATAATGAGCGTAAGAAAATGGCGGATGGGGAAGAACGCATCAAAAACTTAAAAGCAAGTTTGGAGCAATTAGCGAAGATGAATTAGAGTTTATTATAATGAGCGAACCTGCCCGACAAGCTTGTCTGCTACAAGCAGGCATTCAGGCGGGTTTTGAATTTTGAATGAGTGAATATATATCTATTCGCTCATTCAAAATTTCATGATAAAATAAATTAAAAATGGGCTAAAATGTGCTAAATGTTATATCCTATTTCAAAAACAAAGTATGTGCGTTGGGTATCTTACTTTTTTACTTTTTTATTGTTTTTAACTTGTAGTGATTTACAAGCACAACGAGGTAATCCTTCTGGAAGACCTACTGGAAACACGAATACAAGCTCTACTGGAACAGACGGCAGTCAAAAAGATAGATTACAAATTTTAGCAGAAATAGAAGCGGAGAAGGATACTTTTGGGGTGTTCTTTTTCCATGAAGACAACCCTACTAAAATCTATGCGGTAGAAGATACCTTTCTTCATGACTTCCATCGTTTCGATCCAGCACAGAAACCCCTTTTTGCACATGCTAATCTAGGGATTATTGGTTCGGCGACACGTCCCGTATTTTATGAGTCGCGCCTTCGGCAAGGTTTTGATGTGGGCTATCATCAGTATGATTTATATTATCTGCAACCCGAAAAGCTTCGATTTCATCTATTAGAAAAACCTGTCACCCGTATCCGTGCTACGCAAACTAGCCGACAAGAAGATCGTGCTTTTGAAGTAGAATTTGGACGCAATTTTGCCAAAGGTTGGCGGCTGAATCTCGAAAGTAAAAGTATTCAACAATTGAGTAGTTGGAAGTATCCGAATCAACAACTCGAAAATCGGGCAGTAGCCACCAGTTTATGGTATAATGCTCCTTCAGGGCGTTATGATGGCTTCTTGAGTTATACAAGTAACACTACAGAAGCAGAAGAGAATGGTGGTATCCTTTCTACGCCTCCCCAAAGTTCATCTTCTTTTATTTCTCCTAATGATGCGACGACTTTCCTATCGGATGCTGCTCAAACGCGCCATGCACATCGTATACTAGATTATACCCATTATTTCAATTTCCAGAAACAGGACTCTATCACTAATAACACGCGAGACTTTACCTTATCTCATACAATGCAGTTGCGCTCAAGCACTTATAAGTATTTCGATGAAAGCGATGAAAGTAACTATTTCGCCGATTCCACTTACTATAATAATCTACTAGTAGATGAGCGCGGTGTGCGACATTTCTTAAAACATCAGGCAATTTGTAACACTTTTCGGTTGGGAACGTACAAAACTAGTGAGGCAAAGGCCAACAAAATCGTCAACCAACGTGACAGGATAGAAATAGGACTTACACATCGAGTACATTTTCTGAATCAAGAAGTTAAAGATTCGATTGTGAATAACTTATTCGTGACAGGGCAGGTAAATTTTCGTCCTAATCCTAAACTCGCTATTAATGCTTATGCTCATTTAGGGCTTTTAGATAATGCGGGAGACTATCGCATAAGTGGCGATTTGTATTTTGACATTGGGAAAATCGGTCAGTTTTCGGCAAAAGCAAGCAGTCAAGCCTATGAACCAAGCTTAATACAGCAGCAATTCGTAGTGACACAACAATTGGTGTGGCAGAATGATTTCAAGAAAACAATTGAAACTAATTTATCTGCTACCTACCAAATTCCAAGTTTTCGATTAAGTGTAACAGGAAATTATCATTTACTTGATAATTATGTCTATTTCGACTCCTTTTCTAGAGCGCAACAGGTAGATGCTTCCTTTAGCATTTTACAATTAGCCGCAAAACATCACTTAAAGATTTGGAATATCCATCTTGATAATACCGTAGGATTGCAAACAACGACAAATGATGTGCTACGCATACCTACTTGGATGACCCGTCATAGTTTATATGGACAAGGAAAATTATTCAAGAAAGCCTTGTCGTTTCAACTTGGTGTAGATTTGAGTATGAATGCTGCCTACAATGCCGATTTTTATCAGCCCCTCATCGGGCAATTCCAATTGCAAAATAATACACCTATTGCCCTTTACCCAGCCCTAGATGCCTTTTTAAATGTAAAAATTAAAACTGCGCGTATTTTTGTGAAAGCACAGAATGTCACGCATTTATTAGCCGATAAGTATTATTACAACTATTATCAAACGTCTAACTATCCGCAACTTCCCTTTTTTCTAAGTTTCGGATTTGATTGGACTATTAGAAACTAGTAAGGATTAAGTAACAGACAATTTCATTAATCTTTTTTATTTTTATAAAAAATTGATTTCCAAACAAATAAAATTTACATCTACTTAATCAATACTATTTTTTTGTTAAAATTTTAAAATCTATTAACGAATCCCGTTTTTTTACGACCTTTAGTGCATAATAGAAACAACACAAAGGATATACTAAAGAAACAACTTAATTTAGACAGTTACCACAACACTACCCTTAGAGTAAGAAACTAGCAGTGGATGTACTACTTAATCACTTCCCGCATGTTTTACTCTTTTTTTAAGAGTGTCATCTCTTACCCTTCATTTTATAGGTAGCGGAGACATCCGCAATGATAAAGGATTCGAATATAACAAGTTTGGCAATTTTCAGTGATAACCTACAGGTTTAAAGTAATGCTTTTGCATGCACTTATGCTTGTGATATTATCATTTTTAAATAAACAGTCAGCACGACTGCCACTAACATATCCAGTATTGGCATTAAGGTTGCGCTGCGCTAGTGTCTATCAATGTAAGCTTGATTAGGTCATAGGACTTTTTTTGTTCTTACTGAAATAACACTAGGTTTTTTCTTTATCCCTTATGATTCTGTAATTATGATGAATCATTTACAAACACATTTTTTATGAAACCTAAAATGGAGCTAAAGAGCATAATTATATTGCTCACTGCATTCACTTTTCTTAGTTTCAGTACTCCCGTGAACTTATCTACTTACACTTTTTCACAACGGGTAGAAGCATTTGGAAACTATATGTATTCCATGTTTTTCACCACACCAAACCTCACCTGTACAACCAGCGGGGAATTAAGTGTAAACGGTAGCAACCTTACCATCACCAATTATCGCTTAAAAAATAGTGGTAGCGCGCCTTCTGGTGTATGTTTTGTAGGCTATTACCTTTCTACGGATACCGAATTCACGGTAGATGACTACTACATCGGACAAGATTATGTGGAAGAATTGAATCCCGGCTTCTCTAGCATAGAGGATTTCAGCGTAGACCTTTCCAACTTTACTAATATTCCTGATGGTACGTATCATGTAGGAGTTATCATCGATCACCTCAATTCGGTGGTAGAAGGTAACGAAAATGATAATAATGACTGCTATTGGGATAGCCCAACGGTAGTAATAGGCGGTAAACCAAATTTATCTTGCAACTTCGGCGGCGAATTGGTAGTTAGCAACGATACAGACATCCGTATTACTTGGATTAAAGTAGAAAACACTGGCGTAGCAGCAGCAGGACCAAGTACCGTTTGCTACTATCTTTCTACCGATCAAGACTTCAATTCTAGTGATTTCCTAATTGGTACAAGTGAAATACCAGCCTTGATTCCAGGTGAATTCGTAATGGTTGATCCATTTGAGGTAGACGTAGCAACGCTTGGTGTTCCTCCAGGACAATACTATGTTGGCTTCGTGATTGATTGCGAAAATGAGGTAATGGAATCGAATGAAGAGGACAATAACGATTGCTATTACGACGACATTATTATTATTCCAGGTGATGCAGGTTCACCAAATTTAGCTTGCTTAAACAAAGGAGAACTCAATATTGATGAAAATAATGGTACACTAACGATTTCTTTGTCTAAAATAATGAGCAATGGCACGGTAAATGCTGGTGCAAGTATTTTAGGTGTATATCTTTCTCCAGACCAAAATATTACAACCAGCGATATTCTATTGACTACGCAGAATATCCCTGCTATTGCTTCAGGCGATATGCATATGATTACACCTATCACTATAGATTATGCAAGCCTTGGCTTATCGCCAGGTGCATACTATGTAGGTCTAATCATTGATTATACGGACTTAGTAGCGGAAATAGATGAAGGAGACAATGCAGATTGTTCTTTCACTAATACACTTATGATTCCTGACCCGCAGCAAGATGAGCCAAACTTGGTTTGTGATGCTAGAGGGGAATTAATCATTGATAATAACGCTCAAACGCTTTACACAAGCTGGAATAAAGTCCTAAACACAGGTTCTGCAACAGCAAGCGCGAGTGTATTAGGCGTTTACTTATCTACAGATCAAGTATTTACTACTAATGATTTACTAATAGGTGCAGCGAATATTCCTGCTTTAGCACCTGGGCAGTCATTCATGGTTACTAATAATATCAATGTAGATTTTGGCGCATTAAATCTTGCTCCAGGTACGTACTATGTAGGACTTATCGTAGATCACACTAATCTAATAGCAGAATCAAATGAAGGAGATAATGTTGGTTGTTCTTGGAATGAGCCACGCATCTTCATTCCTGCGGAATTGAATGAGCCTGATTTAACATGCGATTTCAGAGGAGAGTTGATTATTGATAATAATGCTCAAACGCTTTATACAAGTTGGAATAAAATCATCAACAATGGTACGGCAACAGCAGGCGCAAGTGTGCTAGGTATTTACTTATCTACCGACCAAGTATTCACAACGAACGACCTACTATTAGCAGAAGAAAATATCCCAGCCCTAGCACCAGATGCCTTCTATATGGTAACGGATGCAATCAATATCGACTTCGGTGCATTGAACTTAGCACCAGGCACTTACTATGTTGGTTTGATTGTAGATCACACCAATGCAGTAGCAGAATCGGATGAAGCGAATAATAATAGCTGTTCTTGGAACGAGCCGCGTATCTTCATTCCTGCGGAATTGAATGAGCCGAATTTGACCTGTGGTTTCAGAGGCGAATTAATCATTGATAATAATCGTCAAACGCTTTACACGAGTTGGAATGCTATTATCAATAATGGTAGTGGTGAAGCGGCTGCAAGTGTAGTAGGCGTGTATCTTTCTACGGATGAAGTGTTTACTACAAATGATGTATTGCTTGCAGAAATCAATATTCCAGCACTAGCAGCAGGTGTTACGCACCTTGTAACTAATGCCGTAAACGTTGATTTTGGCACGATGAATCTACCAGCAGGTACGTACTATATAGGACTTATCGTAGATCATACCAATCTAGTAGCAGAAGCAGATGAAAATGATAATAATGGTTGTTCTTGGAATGAGCCTCGCGTTTACATAGCAGATGATTTCCCAGATGATTGGCCAAACTTACTATGTAAAGATAGAGGAGAACTAACCGTAAATGGTACGCAAATTACGATAGAATATGCGAAAGTGCAGAATAATGGACCACTCTTTTCAGCACCCGCGAATGTAGGATTCTATGTATCTACAGATCAAAATTTCACTACGGATGATTACTTCATTGGTAGCACTACGGTTGGGCAATTGTACCCATCGCAGTTCGAGATGTTGAGCACCTTCACAGCAGACCTAGCAGATTTCAATATTCCTACAGGAAATTATTTCATTGGTTTCATTATTGATTATGACAACCAAATAGATGAAATAACAGAAACAGATAATAATACGTGTAGTTGGGCTACTATTGCTACACTACCAAACGATGAGCCAGATTTGACTTGCATGAGTAGAGGCGAATTGATTATTGATAATAATGCACAAACACTCAATGTCAATTGGACAAAAGTGCAAAACATTGGTTCTGGAACAGCAGGCCCAAGCACAGTAGGATTCTACATTTCTGCCGATCAAAATATCACAACTAGCGATATCCTTATTGCTACAGAGAACATCGGTTCTTTAGTAGCAGGCGATTTTGCAATGATTGGTAATAATGTTGCTTTCGATTTCAGTACGCTCAATCTTGCACCAGGTACCTACTATGTAGGTGTAATTGTAGATGCGAATAATCAAGTAGCGGAATCGGATGAAACCAATAACAATAACTGTTCTTGGGATGACCCAGTTATCTACATCACCGCACCAATCAATGATCCAGATTTAGCTTGCTATGATAGTGGCTATCTCAGTGTAACAGGTACTAGCATATCTATTTCAAATTTGAAAATAACGAATATAGGTAGCGGGGCAGCAGCTCCTAACACAGCCGGCATTTATTTATCGACGGATCAAAATTTCACAACGTCTGATATTTCCATAGGTAGCATAAATCTTCCAACTTTAAGTACTGGTCAAATTCATACGGTATCTTTCAATGTGAATGTAGCTGCTTTAAATCTTCCAGCAGGTGATTATTACGTAGGTGTAATTATTGATGATGGAAATGCTGTAGTAGAAACCAATGAGAGCAACAATAACAATTGCTCTTGGGAAACACCACAAGTACACATCGATGGCGATTTACCAAATTTAGAGTGTGATTTCGGAGGAGAATTGGTTATAACTAATGGGCCTCATGTACGTGTAACTTGGATAAAAGTAAAGAATACAGGTACAGCTACTGCGCCTCCTAGTACAGTAGGTTTCTACCTATCAACAGATCAAAATTTCACACCAAGTGATTATTTCATTGGTAGTGTGAATATAGGTGCATTAGCACCAGGCGAGACCGTAATGGCACCACCTTTCGATGCAGATATTACAGGCATTCCAGCAGGGAATTATTATTTAGGTTTCATTCTTGATTCGGAGTTTGTAATAATCGAATCAAATGAAGGCGACAATAATGATTGTTCGTTCGATGATATTATTACAATCAATGGCGGTTTGCCTGACATCGTTTGTG
>CALGLY010000851.1 GCA_937959095.1 uncultured Saprospiraceae bacterium | reverse complement strand
TGAAAAGGCTCCCATTTGCCTGCTGCCACATTATAATAATCTACCTCACCAATGCGAAGCTTATAGTCGAAACGACTATAGCCAGGCACAATATAGCCAGGATAGTAATATTCAAATCCCTGTTGCTGTCCATATTCTATTTCGAGCAACATCGTATAAAACCCTAAACTATGACTTGAATATTCAGGATCGTACATCCCTAAGATGCTTGCAATGCTATTTTTTCCTAAATCAAAGAAACTTGCCGCTATGAGTTTTTCGCCGTCATATACGCAGCACTCATAGGTTTTGTAGATATTAGCCGTGCCACCATCCAAGAGCGATTCTTGGAGGCTTGTAGAGATATTGCCTTTGAAGCAATACCAACGATAACGTTGATAGAGGGCTTCTTTTTGCTTATCTAATTTTGCTGGACGAATGACCGTGCGGAACTGCTGATTATGCTTGATTACTTTGCGTAGGCTTTTTCGGAAAGTGTAATCTTTGAGAGAAAGGCGTAGCCAAATTGCGGAATAGATACGTTCACCGAAGCATAAGAAGTGACAAGTAAAAATACCTTGCCCCATTCTATACCAGCCGTTGGTAAGATAGTCGTCTAGAGTTGCTCTAGATAAATATTGAGGATGTCTTTTTTCAGTGAACATACAGGTAGTATAGAAATTTTTTTCTGTAAAAAAGCATACATTCTTTGACAAATTCGTCGGCTTGGTCATGGAATTTATCAGAGAACGAAAATGTATAGTATATATATATGAGCCTAATATAGGACTTTATGCTGAATAATCATAATTAGAATTGACATTTCATCTTTTTTTTGAGTATAAAGATAAGATGATGAAGAGTTAATAGATATAAAATAGTGTACTCTGATTTTTAGCATCAAAGATCTCGAAGCTCGCGCGTGATGATTTCTAGCTCTTTTTGCACGGCTTTGGCATCTTGTAGGGAGGTACTGCCGAGCATGCGTAGGGATAATTCATCTATGGTTTCGAGATAATCTTTTTCAAGTTGGAGGGTGTTTTTTAATTCTTCTAAATCGGCTATATCATCTTGATTTTTTTCGCGAAGTTGCTTCAGAACTTCTTGTTTATCAGCTATATCTTTCGCGAATTGATGATTTTGTAAAAGGGCTTTTAGCTTCTTGATGCAGGTCTGATAGAAAAGCACTTTGGTATTCCTCAAGTCGAGTTCTTGTCGAAATTCATTGACAAGGCGTAGGCTTTCTTTCCAAGTTTGAGTAGCGATATTAGTAGTCTTGTCGAGTTTGCTTTGTAGTTCGTTTATATTTTGTTCTATTTCTTTTTTTTCTTCTTTTATCGTTTTTATTTGGCTATTGCATTGCTCTAGTTTTTGCTGAATAGAGCCTTCTATACTATTAGCAAAATTGCGTTCTTGCCAATAGTCCCACGCCATTTTCGCACCCCATGCTAGTAGGGCAGCAATGACTAAAAAAGGAATAGAGCGCAGCAAAATGAAACGAAAGGGAGTCGCTAGAATAACGAGCAATATAATCCCTCCTATGAGTAACCAGCGTTGGTTGTTGGCTGCGTTCATTGTATTAGTAGTTGGTAAAATAAATGTTTTTTTTCTTGTGGACGGGCGACATTCAAACTTGAAGTCGCCCGTCCATTTTGCACAATTCTTTAGAAGTCAAGATAACAAATTCTCAAATCCTCGCCTCCTCAAATCTACAAGCTCCAACTAAGGGATTGCGCAATAAGAAATTTATTATTGCGCAATCCCTAAGCCTCTACCAAATCCTTTGCAGGAATAATGGTTTTTAGCTTTTCTATTACAAAGTCGATTTCTTCTTTCGTATTGAAATGCGAAAAGGAAAAACGGACTGTCTTCCGACTAGGATCACCTTTTAGTGCAGTGATGACGTGTGAACCCACATCCGAACCCGAACTACAGGCACTTCCTCCAGATGCACTTATTCCTAAAATATCAAGATTAAGCAATAGCATTTCTGATTTAGGCGAAGGCGGAAAGCACACACTTAAAACAGTATAAAGGGACTCCTGTTCCAAATCGGAATGGAAATGAATATCATCAAAATGTGTAGTGAGTTGCGTTGCTAGATACGTTCGTAAGCCTGAAATATATGCTTTACTTTCTTCTAGTTCTTCTATCGCCAATTCTAAGGCTTTTGCCATGCCCACTATACCGTATACATTTTCTGTGCCGCCACGCATATTGCGCTCTTGTGAGCCGCCATCTATAAACGGTTTGAGTTGATTATCGCCATCAATATAGATAAATCCGATGCCTTTTGGCCCATGAAACTTATGTGCAGCACCCGAAAGAAAATGGATGTTCGTAGTAGATACATCTATCGGAAAGTGCGACATCGTTTGCACCGTATCGGAATGGAAGAGGGCATTATTTTCGTCGCAAAGCTGTGCTACACGCTGCATATCTAGTAATAAACCTACTTCATTGTTCGCGTGCATTAGCGACACCAACGTTTTCTTTGATTGATCTTCCAAAAGCTCCGTGAGGTGGTCATAATCCACATAGCCTTTTGTTGTAAGCTTCACAAAAACAAGCTCTATCTGATAAGCCGCTTTTAGTGCCTCTACCGTATGAAGAATACAATGATGTTCCAGTGGTGAAGTAATGATACGCTGCACGCCTAAGTCTCGAACAGAACATTTCAAAGCCATATTATTGGCTTCTGTTCCGCCCGAAGTGAAGAAAATTTCTCCGATAGAAGCGTTTAAGGAGTTGGCTACCGTTCGGCGTGCTTGCTCAATAGCGGCACGTACTTTGCGTCCGTCTGCATGTATCGAAGAAGGATTTCCAAAATTATCGCGCATCATAGGAAGCATAGCTTGTATGACTTCTTCGCGTATTGGTGTGGTGGCTGCATTGTCTAAATAAACACGCATAATCTGATTTTTAAAATGATGAACAGGCAATATTCAATTTAGAATATAGAACCGAAGAATGTAAAATGTAGAAGTAAGAATTTGCCAAAGGCAAATTATCGTAATTAATACTTCTACATTTTACATTGGTCATTTTGAGTTCTAAATTGAAAACAATTAACGTTCTCTCAAAATCAAAGCCATATCAGCTTTGATTTTGTCTGCTAAATTTTCAGCAATGACAGTAGAACTGCCTTCTGTATATATTCGGATAATAGGCTCGGTATTCGATTTACGAAGATGAATCCAACCTTCTTCTAGGTCTATCTTCAATCCATCAATCGTGTTTAGTTGTTCATGCTTATACTTTTCTTCTAGTTTAGCAAGCATTTTTTCTAAGTCAATATCAGGCGTAAGCTGGATTTTATTTTTCATTATTGCATAATCCGGATATTGATTGCGGACTTGCGAAACAGACTGCCCTTCATGCGCTAAATGCGAAAGGAAAAGGGCAACACCCGCCAAAGCATCGCGGCCATAATGCAGGGTAGGGTAGATAATACCACCATTCCCTTCACCACCGATGATGGCGTTGGTTTCCTTCATCTTAGTGACTACATTCACTTCGCCTACTGCTGCTGCGGTATAGGTTTGTCCATGCTTTCTAGTGACATCACCTAGTGCGCGGGTAGAAGAAAGATTGGAGACGGTATTGCCTGGCGTATGCTTTAGGATATAGTCCGAAATAGCAACTAAGGTATATTCTTCCCCGAAAGCTTCCCCATCTTCACACATAAAAGCGAGGCGATCTACATCTGGATCGACCGCAATTCCCAAATCTGCCCTTTCTCTAAGTACAGCTTGCGAAAGCTGCGATAAATTTTCAGGGAGCGGCTCTGGATTGTGTGCAAAATGCCCAGTTGGTTCTCCATTCAGTAGGATTACTTCACAGTTCAATTGCTCTAGCAAGGGACGCATCGAAATAGAACCTGTCGAATTAATAGCATCTACTACGACCTTAAATTGCTTGGCTTTCACCGCTTCCACATCTACCAGCGGTAGCGCGAAAATCTGGTCAATGTGTTGCTGAATATAATCATCACGTTCTTCGTAGCCGCCTATTTTATCTACACTCACATACTCAATCGCTCCATCCTCTATCAGTTGCAGCACCTCTTTGCCATCTTGTCCTGATATGAATTCTCCTTTATCGTTCAAAAATTTTAGGGCATTCCAGTGTTTTGGATTGTGACTTGCTGTGAGGATAATACCTGCTCCTGCTTTTTCTAGCGGTACAGCTATTTCAACCGTTGGCGTTGTGGATAGGCCTAAATCAACAACCGTAATCCCTAATAAACGCAAGGTATTTACTACAAGAGCATTCACCATTTCGCCAGAAATGCGGGCATCACGCCCAATCACAATTTTTGGATTTTTTGTCTTTTGCAATGTCCAATAGCCAAATGCTGCTGCACATTCCACAATATCTTGAGGTGTTAAATTATCGCCCGCAAAACCACCAATTGTTCCTCTAATTCCTGAAATTGATTTTATTAACGCCAAAGTTTATATATATTTGTTATAAATGAATTTAGGCAACGTACAAGAATAAATTAGACATTTTATACTGCTCTTTTTCCTCTAATTAAAAAGCCTTATTTAGCTAGGCTATACGCGCCTGCGCTGACGGCAGATAGGGTTTTTGAAGATTTATTAGAAAAAAGCATATAGCCTAAAATTGTCTAATTTATTCTTGTACGTTGCCTTATCGAATTTGCTCACCTATCTTACCTATTGCTGAATTTGATAAGCAGCGCAAATGTAATTCAAAAACCGAAGAAATTAGATTCAATTAATTCCTTTAATTTTCAATTCTAAAGCAAGCACTATTCCTTCTGGGTTTTATTATCAATCTATACAAGGTGGAGTTTATGCACCCAAAGGCTATCGCATTTAAATGTAAAAATTTGAAGGTTAGTCTTTTAAATATTTGTTAATTTCGCCATTTATAAGTACATAAGGCATATTATGAAAAAACTAAGAAGACCCAACTGGTTTCAAAGCTGGTTTGATTCCCCTTATTATGATTTTTTATACCAAAATAGGAGCGAAGCAGAAGCCTCAAAATTTATTAATCACATTGTTAATGAATTGGTTCTACCATCTTCTGCTAAGGTATTAGATTTAGCTTGTGGCAAAGGTAGACACGCCAAACACCTAGCTTCCAAAGGCTTTAATGTCACAGGAGTAGATTTATCTATGCGTAATATTGGTCTAGCAAAATCCTTTGAAGAAGCGAACCGCTTAACATTTCATCGGCATGATATGCGCGAGCCATTGAACTATGGTCAATTTGATTATATCTTTAATCTCTTCACAAGCTTTGGTTATTTTGCTACAGAAGAAGAACATGTGCAAAGTCTCCAAAATGTTACTGATGCACTAAAAGCAAAAGGAATATTCGTATTAGATTTTTTTAATTCTAATATTGTAAAGCAGCAGTTGCCTTTCGACACAGTGAAGGAGCAATCGAAAATAAAGTTTCATATAAAAAAACAAGCATATAATAAGCGAGTTATAAAAAGCATTTCATTCTATCACGAGTCCAAAAAGTACTATTTTGAAGAAAGCGTTTGCTTATTTGATTTACAAGGTTTTGAGTGTTTATTTGCTCAA
>CALGLY010000850.1 GCA_937959095.1 uncultured Saprospiraceae bacterium | reverse complement strand
GTATTTGCAAAGTGCAAAAATAAAAATTATAAACCGATAGTCTCTTTCTAATTATAGAAAAAATTAAAGTATCTCTACTTTCGCTATTTTAAAATTTGAACCTATTTCCTATAAAACATACCATTTACTACGATCCTATTTATGGGAATATGACTACATAATCAATGAAAAAAACGATTTTTTATAATATAATCATCACCTATCTACTCCTTGAATTATGTTCTATAGTGATGATAGAATGTTTTAGTTATGCCCCTCCCCCATCATTCAGAATCACGAAAAAAGCGATACCCAATAAACACCCAAAAAACGCAGATATTGATCCCACATTTGGTGTTTGGCATATTCCTAACACTTCTTTTCATCATGTGTCTGAATGCTTCGATGTATATAATTACTATAATTCATATGGAGCTAGAGATAAGGAACGAGATTTGAAGAGTGCGGATTCAAGAATAATGCTAATTGGAGATTCCTTTATAGAAGGTTATGGAGTGGATACTTCTAGTCGATTATCAAATATAATGGAAGAAAAACTTGGCATTGAAGTAATGAATTTTGGGACATCTGGAGACTTTGGTTCTACTCAAATGCGGCTTCTCTATGAAAAGTATGGTAGCCAATTTGAACATGATATAGTCATAGTTGCTCTATTTCCTGAAAATGATTTTCTAGATGATAAATTCACAGCTGAATCTAAAAGATATAAACCCTATATCATACCTGACAAAGATACCTTCAAGTTAATCTATCATGTAGATTCTTTGCACAAGTCCTCATGGCATCCCAACAATATTGGAAAGCCTAAAATAAAATCGAAATCCTTGATAAAGTACATAAGAAAGTACTCTTATTTTTATAACGCATTAGCGCATATAACTAGGGTCTTAAGATTTGAATCGCGCTATCACTCCTTCAGCACGGAGGAATTAGCGATACTAAAATATAATCTAGAAGGTATCAATAAATTAAGGCAAACCTATGAAGCAAAATTAATCCTTGTTACCTTGCCAAGTAGGTATGATATATTATATGCCAATAAAAACAAGCTAGAAACCACTCCTTTAAATAGCACCTTAAGTACTTTTTGTAAAGAAAAAAACAGCATCTATATTGATTTGCTACCTGCATTTCAAAGCTATGAAAATACAGCAGCACTCTTTCTTGATTGTGATGGACATTGGTCAGCAAAAGGAAATCAGGAAGCAGCTAGATTAATAATGAATGGATTAAAAGAATAAGTAAACACATGAAAAATCATACTACGTCTATAAGTTCTTCCCTAGCCTTCTTATGGCTGACTTATATAATATTAGCATCAAATTCTAACTTGTGGAAGTTGCCTCATTTGGATAGTAAATTTCAGCTCTCCGAAATCCTTTTTCTTCTTCTTTTTCCCTTATCTATTCCATTATTAAAAAAAATAAAATTTACACCTATTGATTACCTATTCTTGGGTTATGCATCTCTTTTTATAATAAATGTATTTTTGCATCCTGAATTGAATGTGCTTCTAGAAGTTAGTGGAACACTCTATTTAGTAAGCATGTATTTTCTATTGAGTCGCTTTTTAGCGCAAGTTCCTCAAATTGATGCTTACCTAAAGAAAGCGTTTTTGGGACTTTTAGTCTTCGCTTGCATCAGTGCGATTATAGGTTATTTACTCTATGTTTTCGATCTATCAACGCGTTATGTAATTGATTATAAAGACTATCCCTATCTCGGAGATATAGTTCGTTGGCGGGGTTTTTCAGCGAGTCCCAATATGTTATCTAGCATTATTTGTATTTGCATTTTTTTTATCCAATCTAGTGCCATGAAGCCCCTGCAAAAGTGGTTGATTACACTTTTAGTATTATGCATAGCAGCTATGACTTTTAGTAAAGAATTAGCCGCTTTTTTTGCCTTATTACTTTTTATGTTAGTAATTCCTAAATTATTCAGAAGACTTCCGCTCAGGCTTACACTACCCTATTTTGGTATAGTAACTATTGTAATGGTTGCGCTCACCTTTTTTGTTTATGTTCCTAAACAACTAGAAACAAATCTGAATTACGACAATAAACAAGTAATAGCACATGAAGCAATCTTTAGCACAGAACATCTAGATGTAATCCCAACTAGCTATTACTACTTATTTCAAGCTGCTAAAACATTCATAACACGACACCCTATAGCAGGTATAGGAGTAGGGAATTTTCAATTTGATCTAAAAAATTTAAAGAAAGAAGGAGGCTATCCAAGCAATATTCCAATATATGAAACCCATGATTTCTATTGGGGTCAAATAGCTGAAATTGGTTTCACCTATTTTATCTTCTTATTTTTTCTAGGATGGGGATATATCCATCTCATTAAAAATGAAGCAGGCATATTTAATGAACGCTACCACCTCTTTTTTGTAATCACAATAATTTTTATTTTAATAGAATCTGCTATCATTAATACCCAACACTACCGTCATTATTGGATATTTTTTGCCATTGTCAATAATTTTTATCTCCGCTATCTTGATAAGGAATGAGAAAATGATTTTCTTATCTTTGCGGAATGGCGAAAAAGAAACTAAGTGTACAAGGCTTACAGATTAAAATAGAAGAAATCAATGCAGCGGACTATGTTTCTTTGACAGATATAGCCAAGCAGAGTAAAGCAAGCAAACCTGCTTACGCTATACTCAATTGGTTGCGAACTCAAAACACCCTACTCTATTTAGAAACTTGGGAACAAGTGCATAATCCAGATTTTAAAGTTGTGCAAATGCACAACTTTAGATTAGCGGCAGCAGATAATCGAGCGAATATATCACCGAAAACCTTTATTGCAACCACCAATGCGATTGGTATTATCTCTAAGCCAGGAAAATATGGCGGCACCTTTGCACATAGTGATATTGCCCTAGAATTTTGTTCTTGGCTCTCTCCTGCGTTCAAGGTTTATTTGTATAAAGAATTTAAGAAGCTAAAAGAACAAGAAGCCCAACGCCAAAGTCTAGAGTGGCACATCTCCAAAATAACGGATAATGTAGATGAAATCCGCAATCTATTGGATACAATTCCAGGGCAATCCTCTGAGAAAAATCGTTTAAATCAGCCCGATTAAAAAAGCATAATGACTGCACAGCAAATTCTAACGCAACTCGTCCAATTTCCAGTACTTGGTGGACAAAGCAATTTGACTATCATCGAATGGATAAAAAGTTATCTGGAAAAACAGGGTGTGGCCTATCATCTCGTACCGAATGAAGAGGGCACAAAGACTTCGCTGCATTGCCGTATCGGGCCAGCAGTGGATGGTGGCGTGATTCTATCGGGGCATACCGATGTCGTGCCGACCGAAGGGCAAGAGTGGCACACCAATCCTTTTGAACTCGTAGATAAAGGGGATAAACTCTATGCGCGTGGTTCTTGTGATATGAAAGGCTTCATAGCTTGTTGTCTTGCTATGCTCCCTGATATGCTAAAAGCCGACTTGAAAAAGCCGATTTATTTTGCTTTTTCTTATGATGAAGAAATTGGTTGTTTGGCAGGTGATGCGCTTGCACAATCTATAGTAGACACCTATCAAGAAAAGCCAAAATTCGCTATCATCGGCGAGCCATCTATGCTAGAGCCTGTGGTGGGTCAAAAGGGAATTATTTTCTGTGAAACGCGCATCTATGGTTCGGCAGGACATAGTAGCCGCATTCGGAATGAAGTGAGTGCGATCCATGAAGCAGCACGGCTGATTATGTGGCTAGAGCAAAAAATGGAAACGCTCTACCAAGCAGGGCAAATTGATGATCGCTTCACGCCTAACCATACCTCTATCCATATCGGAACGATAAAAGGCGGCATTGCGACAAATGTGATAGCCGATGAATGTAGCTTCACTTGGGATGTCCGAAATATTCCAAGTAATACGATTGAAGCTATTGTAGAGGAATTTAAAGCCTATTGCTCCCAACATGAAAAGACTCTACAAAAACGCTTCGCAGGCGCGAAAATAGAAACGATAGAATTGCATCCTGCTGTCCCAACCTTAGATACGCCCGAAGATGCAGAAGTGGTGACACTCATTAGGCGATTATCAGGCAAAACGAAACTCCATACCGTAGCCTATGCTGCGGAGGCTGGACAGTTTTCCAATGCGGGATTTCAAGCCGTCATTTGTGGGCCTGGCGATATTGCTCAAGCGCATCGCGCAAATGAATTTGTGGCTAAGGGGCAATTAGAAGGCTGCTTGGAGCTATTAGGACGATTAATAGGAATGTTTTCTTTGGATACGAAATAGACTATTGCTCAGGTACATATCATTTGTTTGGCTTGACTAGAAACTCAAGCCGAAATATGTTATCGAAACGCTGTTTCGCGTATCGCTTTTACCTTAGGACTTGCCACTTATATCCAGCTTGTTTGCAATGATTGCGTCTTTCACTTTACCTATTGCTTCGCTCTTGATTTTGAAAGCTTGCTTGCGATAGTCGATGGTTTTTACCCAAAAGAAAACCTGAAGACTTACTTTGTTCATTGCTATTTCTTTGACCGTAATGAAGCTTTCATGTTCGCTGTCATTAACTACTCCGTCTACCTCCCGAATGGTTTCTAATAAAAGTGTTTCCGCCTCCACAATGTCATTTTCATACGCAATACCAATGGTGAAATCGAGGCGATAATAGCCGTCTTCGGTGTAGTTGTATACTGGTTTTTTGATAATGTCGCTATTTGGAATGTATACATCGCGCCCATCAAACGTCTTGAGCTTCGTATAACGAAATTCCATAGTGGTGACCTTCCCAAAAATAGTTCCAATCATCACGGTATCATTCACATCAAAAGGACGATTGAAGGACAAAATTACGCCCGAAATAAAGTTCTCCCCGATATCTTTGAAAGCAAAACCAATAATGACTGCCGATGCGCCTGCTGCCGTCAGCATACCTGCTGCAATGCCACCCAAACCAGCAATATTGAGCGCAAACATAATGATTAATACAAGGAGCAAAATCTTCAGACTTTTACTCAAAAAATTAGTCATTAGCGGGTCTTTGGTTCTATTAGAGATCGCTATTCGAACTATTTTAGTTAGAAAATTGGCTAGAATAGTACCTAAAGCGATAACGATAATAGCAACGACAATACCTGGTACTTGTTCAATAAGTTTTTGCCAAGCATCTAAAAAGGATGCTTGTAAATTTTCTATGACGGTATTGAATTCCATATTGTTTTTTTATTCTCCTTTGGAAGATAGTCCGTATTTATTTGGTTTAATGCTGGAGGCATGTCTTTTCGACCAAATTTGTGTAAACTCTGCCCCTAATAGCAAAATCAGCGCATTGTAGTAGACCCAAAGCATTAAGGATGCTAGTGCGCCTGCGCTACCAAAGGCTGAGGTGATATCACTATTGGCGATATAAAATCCAATTAAATATTTTCCAATTTCAAATAAAATAGTAGTGAACAGCGCGCCTACTAGTACG
>CALGLY010000849.1 GCA_937959095.1 uncultured Saprospiraceae bacterium | reverse complement strand
ACAGGTAATATCCCAACAGCAATGGGCAATGCTATGACATTAGAGGACATTTACTTATATGGGAATCAGCTAACAGAATGTATTCCTATTAATATATCAAACTTGTGTAACGCCAATGTACACGCAGAACTACTCACTAGTACTACTATTGGGTTAATGACAGACTTTGATAGGTTCTGTGCCAATGGTGAAGGTCAATGTGCCTTAGAGTTAGCCATTAAGACCTTTCTACAAGGACCATACAATCCCAGTACAGGTCTAATGGACGATGACTTACGACAAGTAGGGGTGTTACCATCTAGCTTTGGTGGAAGTAATATTACAAGTTCAGATGTTTTCAGCATCACAGGTAATAATGCTATCGTGGATTGGGTAACAGTGGAATTACGTACCACTTCTA
Source organism: uncultured Saprospiraceae bacterium (assembly GCA_937959095.1). GTDB lineage: Bacteria > Bacteroidota > Bacteroidia > Chitinophagales > Saprospiraceae > JAAUTG01. Next base: position 4,061 of record CALGLY010000849.1, on the reverse strand, counting down.
GTTCTAGTACAATTATTGTGTCGCGTCCAGCACTCCTTCAACGGGATGGCGATGTAGTGGATGTAGATGGTAAATCACCACTCAATTTTGTTACCCTTCCAGCATATACTTATAATATTATTGTAAAGCATCGAAATCACTTAGGTATAATGTCCAATATGACAGTGACAGTAAACTAAGCATAATAGTACTAGGTGATACAAGATCACCTAGTACTATTATGCCTTAACAGATAGACCTAAATCATATCTCGAAAAGCGTGTATATTTGCCCCATGCCAACACGCCACCAACACAAGGCCGCCTTTAAAAAGGCAATAAAGGGACTCAATTTGGCACAGCGCGAAGCCGCGGAGCAAACCGACGGGCCAGTGCTAGTGATTGCGGGGCCAGGCAAGACGCATATCCTATCGGCACGTATCGGGCGAATATTGTTGAATATAAATTGTAAAACATCCAAATATGAACTCATATAGAATTACCATTAAACAAAAACGCTATGAATCGAAAACTTAAAATATCATGCTATGTATTATTCATCGTATCAATATTGAGTTTTTTTCAGGTTCCTATCTTTGATAAGGATACTGGTATGTTATTGATGTTTATATCTCTTCTATTCTTTCTGTTATTCTATCTGGGTTCCAAAAAAGGAGAAGCCAAACTTGAATTTTATGCCATCATATTGATAATGATTTCATTCTTTTCAATGATAGCTATTACCTTGTTTAATTTATAAATCTCAATGAATGATGATAACATTTCTTAATCGTGCTGCACTCATAAAAGCTGCTAAAATAGCTGTAATAGTTGTAGGAATTTCCGTACTTCCAGTATATCGCTATATTGACATGAATAGCAATAATAGCATTGATGTTACACTTTACGCCTTCTTTATTTCCACCTTCATAATAATCATTGGAATGACACTACTCAACGAAAGGCTCGGTAGGCTTTCTATCATTATTGCTATCATACTATCTACTATTTGGTTTCTTGTATCAATTTTAGGTAGGTATCAAGTCTTTTAGTGTTCATTAAAGCAAACCACTATCCCTCCAAAACCCCTATATTTGCCCCATGCCAACACGCCACCAACACAATGCCGCCTTTAAAAAGGCAATAAAGGGACTCAATCCAGCACAGCGCGAAGCCGTGGAGCAAACCGACGGGCCAGTGCTAGTGATTGCAGGGCCAGGCACGGGTAAGACGCATATCTTATCGGCACGTATCGGGCGTATTTTGTTGGATACGGATACCAAAGCCTATAATATTTTGTGCCTCACCTTCACCGATGCAGGCGTGCGAGCAATGCGGGAGCGACTGTTGCAATTTATCGGGCCAGAGGCGCATCGAGTACATATTTTCACCTTTCATTCCTTTTGCAATAGCATTATTCAGAATCATCCGTCGCGCTTTGGGGCGCATGGGCTAGAGCCGGTGAGTGAATTGGAGCAAATCGAATTGTTACAAGCCCTGTTGGATAGCTTGGAGGCGACGCATCCGCTTCGGCAAGGTCGCTCGGATGCTTATTTTTATACGCGCCACCTCAAAGATCTTTTTCAGTTGATGAAGCGTGAAGGGTGGACAGCCGTGCATGTACAAGAGCAAATCAAGGAGTATGTAGAAAGCTTGCCACAGCGCGAAGAATACCGCTATCAGGTCAGTCGCGGACGCTTCGTGAAGGGCGAACCGAAAACCGCCAAACTGAAAGCCGAAAAAGATCGTATGCGCCAACTCTATGCAGCGGCGGCTTTATATCCGAAATATGTAGACGACCTAAAAACTGCCCGACGCTACGACTACGAAGATATGATCCTATGGGTGTTACAGGAGTTTGAGCAAGACGAGGATTTATTGCGGCGTTATCAGGAACAATATTTATATTTTCTGGTGGATGAATACCAAGATACGAATGGCGCACAAAACGCCGTACTCCAAAAACTCATGGACTTCTGGGAGGCACCCAATGTCTTTATAGTGGGCGATGATGACCAGTCTATTTATGAGTTTCAAGGCGCGCGCTTGAAGAACCTCCGCGATTTTTATACGCGCTACGAACAGGATATGAAGCTGGTGGTGCTGCAAGATAATTATCGGTCTTCGCAGCCTATTTTGGATGCTTCCTATGGCTTGATTCAACAAAACCAAAAGCGGATTTTATATAATCTGCAAGCCCTAGATGTCGAGAAAAAATTGAAGGCGAAGAACCCAGTTTTTGCCAAGTTAAAATTGCTCCCCAATATCATAGAATACCCCAATCGCTTACAAGAAATAGTGGATATCGTCGCGCAAATAGAGACGTTGCAAAGTGAGGGTTTTCCCTTGCAAGAAGTCGCTATTATCTACGCACAACATCGACAAGCACAGCATCTGATACGACTGCTGGAGAAGAAAGAAATTCCCTACAGCGTGAAGCGTGGCGTGAATATTTTGGATTTGCCGATTATCTGGAATCTCCGAAATTTATTGGAATATATTGCCGCAGAATATACGCAGCCCTATAGTGGCGAGCATTTATTATTCAAGCTGCTACATGCTGATTTTCTAGGCATTGCTGCGCGGGATTTGGCTACGATTAGTCGCTATTTTGTACAGTTTCCGAGGGAAGAACGCCCCAAGTGGCGCGATTTTATACAGGAATTTGATGCCCATGATGAAAAATGGGCAAAGCAACTCGTACAGCCCGAAGCCATTAAAAAACTAAGCGATTTAGTCAATTTATTGATAAAAGATTATCGCAATTTTGCCGTACCGATGCTCTTGGAACGCATCGTGAATCGCTCTGGTTTGCTGCATTGGGCGATACAACAGGAAGATAAAGCGTGGCTGCTACAAGTCCTCAAAAGCTTCTTTGATTTTGTGGAAACCGAAAGTGAGCGCAAACCGCGCATGGGTGTGCAAGACCTCTTGCAAACCCTTCAAAGTATGGATGATAACCGCATTCGCTTGGAGGTGATGAAAGCCACAATTTCCAAAGATGGCCTGCGCCTCGTGACGGCACATAGCGCGAAGGGATTGGAGTTTGAAAAGGTCTTTTTGATGGATTGTGTGGAGGATTTTTGGGGAGAACGCCAACGCTCTGGCAATTTTCAATTTTCGATGCCCGACACGCTCACTTATTCGGGTGAAGAGGATAGTTTGGAGGCACGACGCAGGCTTTTTTATGTGGCAATGACGCGCGCAAAAGCGAATTTATACATTTCCTATAGTGTAGAAAATGCTAAAGGAAAAACGCTGAACCGTTGCCGCTTTGTAGATGAATTGCAAGCCAATGCCGCGCTTGATTTCACCTCCAAAATCATACCACTAGAAGCTGTTTTGGCAGCACAACTACAGCTACTAGCAGAAGTAGAACAACCCGAAATACAGCCGATGACAAAGGATACCTTGGACGCGCTTTTGGAAGATTTTAAACTTAGTATTTCGAGCCTGAATCTGTATTTGCGTTGCCCGTTGAGTTTCTTTTATGAATATGTCTTGAAAGCCCCCACGCGCCCAAGTCCTGCGGGGAGCTATGGCAATGCAATGCACAAAGCATGGCAACGCCTCTATGAGAAAATGCTAGGCCGCAAGAACAAAAACTATCCGTCGCAGAAGCAATTTATTAAGTTTTTTGAGTCGGAAATGGCAGATACGCAGAGCAATTTCACGACCAAAGCCTATAAGCAGCACTTGGAAAAAGGGCGCGCTAATTTGGAACATTACTATAAAAATTATCTTCAAAATTGGAATAAAAATGTGCGCGTAGAAGTCGCTATCCGACATGCAGAAGTGAAAGGCGTACCGATTGCAGGCACAATAGATCGTTTGGATTTTAAGTCCCCAAAACTCACCCAAATCACGGACTACAAAATTGGGCGCGTGGATAAAAGCAAGCTCAATCGCCCGACCAAAAGCAAGCCTCATGGCGGCAATTACTACCGACAATTGACCTTCTACAAACTCCTCTACGAAAACCATCGCGTGATGACTCCTTCGGTGGATGCTGGTGAAATTATATTCCTAGATCCGAAACCCTCTGGCGAATATGTACAACAACAAATCGACCTCACTAAAAAA
>CALGLY010000848.1 GCA_937959095.1 uncultured Saprospiraceae bacterium | reverse complement strand
AATTGAAGTTTTTTACAATTACAAAATCGATTTTTTGAAAAAAATGATGACTTTATCAGTCATTTACATATTACGATTTTGACTTTTCGTTCGCCCTATTATGAAATCTGAAAGTGATCTTATTAACTGTATCATTGAATGATTCTTGAATTTCTGTAAAAGAAATTAATATTATTATAGACCATGTAACAATTGAATTCTTTTTTGGGTTGAATACAAGGAGTATTTCAACTAGTAAAAAACGAATTATAACAATATGAGTATTGAATATAGTTGTAAGACCTTCCAAGAATTGAGTTTGCAAGAATTGTATGCTATAATGGTCTTGCGACAAGAAGTATTTGTAGTAGAGCAAGACTGAGCCTATTTGTTTCTAGCGTATTCTTTTGTTTCTGCTGACCACTGTCGTTGCTGCCGTCGAATCTTAGATGTATGAAGTATCGCATTTTTGAATTTTGAAAAGTGGGATTACGCTATTTTTTTTGAAGTTCTAAATCGAATAATACCTGTTGATTTTATTGGACTTTCGGCAAATTTATTGAAACGTAAATTCTTATTGGACACTGCTGCTCAATAATGGTTTGTAATACAAGTTATATTTTATTTAACAGCAAGACCTCCCATTTTTTACAACCTATTGAATGGGTTGTTTGTATTGAAAGAGATAAGTACTTGGACATAATTAAGTTCCTTTTTTGACGGAGCATATTTTTTATCCAGACGAGGCGAAAAACGTAGCTCTAGCCTTAGTTAAAGCGAGGATTTTCAACGAAGTATGGAGAAAAAAAGTACTTACTCCTATTGTTCACTAAAGCAAGCTATGTTCCAACGAATGAACTACTACGGAAGGCAAAATATTCCCTTCTTTTTTCTCTTTGATTTTCAGCTTCAGCAGCCCATAGTGTTGCCTTTAGATGAAGCAGCAGAGGCGGGTATTTTTTTTGATATAAAGGGCAAAAAAAATTTCGCTCGAACATCCAATTTACCTGAACATATCGAATTTGAAAAATATCCAATACCTTATGAGCAATACTTCAAAGGCTTCCAAGTCGTGCAGCAGCATCTAAAGCGTGGCGATTCTTTCCTGACGAACCTGACTTACCCGACACGCATAACAAGCAATCTTTCTTTTCGGCAATTCTTGGAGCATAGCCAAGCAAAATATAAATTACTTTACAAAGATGAATTCGTTGCCTTTTCTCCTGAACCTTTTATAGAAATACAAGACGGACAAATTGCTTCCTATCCGATGAAAGGGACGATAGATGCCAACTTACCTAATGCAAAAGAAGCCCTCTTATCAAATGCAAAGGAACGCGCAGAGCATAATACCATAGTCGATTTGATTCGGAATGACCTGAGCCAAGTAGCAAGCAAAGTGCGGGTGAAAAACTTCCGATACTTAGAAGAAGTAGAGACGCTAAACGGAAAATTGCTGCAAATGAGTTCCGAAATAGCGGGCGAATTGCCACACAATTACCAAAATAAAATAGGCGATATACTAGAACGCCTGCTGCCCGCAGGCTCTATTTCGGGCGCACCAAAAAAGAAAACGATAGAAATAATAGAAGCAGCCGAAGGCTACGAACGCGGCTATTATACAGGCATTTTTGGCTATTATGAAAATGGCTATCTAGAAAGTGGTGTACTGATTCGCTTCATAGAGCGCGAAGGGAAAGATTTGTATTATAAAAGCGGTGGCGGCATCACGGTATTCAGCAAAGCCAAAGAAGAATATCAAGAACTAATAGCAAAAGTCTATGCACCAATCAATGAAAAAGCCCTTAATCGAGACGATTTGCATCCGAGATGGAAGGGCGCAACTCCTAACTTTGCATGAGGCACGCATGAATCAGGCAAGACAAGATTTATTCGGGCTTCAACACCCCATACAACTCAAAGATAAGCTAAAGTTGCCTGCTTTTGCAAAGCAAGTATGGACAAAATGTCGCATCACTTATTCCGAACATATAGAGCAAATAGAGTACGAAGCCTATACGCTCCGTCTAGTGCATAATCTCCAATTAGTAGAGGACAATACGATCGGATACCACTATAAATTCAAGGATAGAAGTACTTTAAATCAGCTTTTTGCGCAACGTGGCGCAGCGGATAATATCCTAATTGTGAAGCAAGGCTATATCACCGATTCCTATTATGCCAATGTTGTTTTTGAAAATGCAAGCGGCTATTTTACACCCAACACCCCCTTATTGAAAGGGATACAGCGACAATATTTACTTGCGACAAAACAGATACAGGAAGTAGCCATCCGAGTAGAAGACATCAAGAATTATAAGCGCGTTCATCTCATCAATGCATTCTTAGGCTTAGGAGATTGTGTGGTGGATATTGATACCGTTTACAAATAGAAAATCATCCTCAATTATCCATTTTTAATTCTCAATTAATCACCAACTCTTCGTCATTTTCTTTTCTTCAATTTCAGTAATCTCCTCCCGCAGCCAGCTCCGACCAATGACATTGTCGGTTGTTTTTATTTTTTCGCTGAGCGTGCTTACGCGCTTTTCAAAATCTTCGCTTTTAAGCATCGGGTATTCATAGCGCAAGTACACGAGTTTTTTGGTAAAACGGAACAGATTCATATAACCTTTCTTTTCTTTGGTAGTCATTTTTTTACTTCGCAATACATAAAGCCGCATTGTTTCCAGTAGCGAAAGAAGGGCTTCGGTATCATCCTGTGCATAGTAGGTACGAATGAGGAGGAAATTGCCCCCTAGGTGATATTGCACTTCCGTAAATTGTACGCGCAGCAACAGCGATTGGGCTTGGTCGTAGGAATCCATACTGAAATAATAGACCGCCAAATTGTAGTTATACGCATTTTCACTTTGGCTATCGGAGAGTTTTTCTCGATAGTCTTCTATAAAATCCTTCGTCCATCCGAATTGCTTCAAGCGACAACCGAGGGTCGTAATATTTTTATAAACCCAAGAATCCAAACTACCATTTTCTAGTAAGACCTCATTCTCCAAGCCTTGCTGATATAGCTCGAATAGTTCCTTTTCATAATCTTTATCGCCTCTATTGATACGAAGAATACAGAAATTGGAAGCAAAGTTGTGTATTAAATTATGGTCGTCTCTAGTATAACTACTGCTATGGTCTTTTATCAAGACTTTTAGATGCTTATAGTATCTTGGATTATCATCTTCATTTAGCATCCTCAGAATGGTATAGTAGGATGCGATAGTGGCATGCTTTTCATAGAATTCCCAATGCCGATCCATATACTTTAGCAGATCATCCAAAAAACCAAAATCATAGGTCGTATTCATAATCATTTGATGCGCCGTCAACTCGCAGCTTTGCTTTAGTTTCTCTAGCACATAGTAGTTGTCCAAATGATGCAACATGCCCTGAAAGGTCTTGGTGTCGGAGCGACTAATGTGGTTGTTTTTGTATTTGCCCATCATATAGTGATAGCGATATTGGGCATGATGATATTCGCTATCCAATTTTTTATATTGTTTGGCAGTTCGCTCAAAAAATTTAGAACGATTCTTGAACATATCCCAACGACTATCGGTATAGCTCTTCTCTATCGTGGAGAGTTGCTCCTCAAAAATAGTACCTTCAAATTGCTGGAAGGCCAAAAAGCGATGAAAAAGCCGCATCAAGTAAGACATGACATTATGCAATTTCTGCTCGTCGTATTTTTTTTTAGGAAATAATCGTTGAAAAATAGACATCCGGCTAAGCTGCGGACTGGCTTTGGGAAGCTCCTCTAAAATAAGGCTAAGCAGCTCTATTGTCTTTTCATGTTGGTTGAAATAAGGGGAAATTACGAAGTCGTGGAAAAGTTCTTTTTCCCGATTTGACAATTTTTCTAATGATTTTACGAGACGACTTTGATTCATTTATTCTTCTTATTTATGTTTTTAAATACAGAAAAAACATTTTTTTTTGACATAAAACGTTGATTTTCAATATTTGTTCGCAATTTAAACAAAAAACATGAAGCAGAAAAACATTTCATTGTACTAAATACTTTAAAAATATAGTCTCATATTTGTACTGTACTTAGAAAGAACATATATAAGCAAAGGCTTCCTAATAGGAAGCCCATGCAAGTATCATAAACTATTGAACTTTAAACTTCTACAAACAAAAATTTTAACGACTTACTATTAACAATTTTTTATCCTATGAACATTGAAGGGGTATCTTTTATTAGATACCCTTTTTTTTACGCCAGTTTTTTGGCAAGGTTTCAATATATGATTCTTTTTTTTATGTGAAAAATACCTAATTCTTTTTCTTCCATCCTTTTTTCACCCATTCCCGCAGTTTTTTCACCATTTTTGCGTTAGTTTTTTAGAAACTTCACTTGTTATAGTATTGAACGACTTTACCTTTCCAGCTTAGTTATTTTACCATATACTCTATTGCAGAGCGTAAGTTAGGTGTCGGTTATTTGTGTCCAATTACTTAACATCTTCTGTACTGCATCCAAAAGCAAATTACAAGCATGAATAGTGCAATACAAAACAAATTTCTCTTGTTCTTGATTTTATTTAGTATTCCCTTTGGTCTCTTTGGAGATAATTTCCCTATTAATAAGGTATCGAATAGCCTTAATGTATTAGCTACATCTGATGGGGATACTGACGCAGGCGATTTACTTTTTCCGACAGGCTACAGCACAACGCCCATCAATATTTGCAGAGGCGACGATTTATTAGCTTTTGCAAAAAACTATAACGAATCCGATGAAATAGAACCAAATACCGCGATAGCTAATTATGAATACGCCTATATCTTGACGGTGGCAAGTCCGCCTTATTTTATCGTTGATTTTAATACGACAGGAGATTTTGACTTCACGGATGCGACAGGCAACCGCTATATTGTTTGGGGCTTATCCTATCTTCATACGAACGGCGAGCTAGATGTCCTAGATTTTTTGACAAATGAAGTGACGAGTATTCAAGCGATTGAAGATTATACGGATACAGCCATATGTATGGATTTAGACAATGAAACCATAAATGGCGAAGTGATGGAAGTCCTCATCACAGATTTACCTGAAGTTTTTCCCCTTGAATTTGAACAATGCGAAGAAGCTAATGGACAACTGACCTTCAATCTGCAAGAAATAGGATTTTATCTTTCCTACGAGCAAGATTCCGTGCTTTGGTATACCGATGCTGCTCAAAACACCCGTATTGACGCTAGTGAACCCTTTCTTACAGGCGATAATTTAATTTTTGCAGAAGCCTATCTAGGTGGCTGCGCGGCTGAACCCGTAGCAATATTGATAGATATTGTATCCGCACCAACTATAGAAGCAGACATCAAAAATATAAGTTGCAATGGTGCAAATGACAGCGAAATAACACTAACCATATCAGGAGAACGTGCGCCTTATTTCATCAATTGGGATAATGATGCTTGGGATGGACGGAGCAATGTCGGGTCACTTCCTAGCGGAAGCTATGAACTCACCATCGTAGATGTAACGAATGTCTGTGTCACCCCCTTTAGTTTTGAAATCACAGAACCTGACCTGATTTTATTGGATTGTATCGGCACTACGCCCGCTATGGGAAATGAAGATAATGGCACATTCAATTTCCGAATCAATGGCGGATTAGCTCCCTATACGCTTTCCTGGGGAACGGGGGAAGAAATGGAGCAAATAACGACAGGCGAAGGCACAATTGAACGCTTGGCCGCAGGGCCTTATGAACTGATAGTCACCGATGCGAATGCCTGCATGCAAAGCTGCCAATTTATAGTAGAAGGCAATGATTGTGGCACAACTACCACACTTAATGATATGCTTTGTGCTAATCAATCAGTCGAAATAAATGGCACAATTTACGATATCGATAATCCAAATGGCACGGAAATTCTTATCAATGAAGCAGGCTGTGATAGCCTTTTGCTAATAGATTTAAGCTTTCTACCATTATCTAGTTTTCTTATTGATACGCTGCTTTGCGAAGAAGGCACAATAGAAGTGAATGGGCGCACTTTTGACCGAAATAATTCTTCTGGCACACAAGTATTTAGCAATGCTAGTGCTACAGGCTGCGATAGTATCATTACCATCAATCTTCGTTTTGCTGAACCT
>CALGLY010000847.1 GCA_937959095.1 uncultured Saprospiraceae bacterium | reverse complement strand
CCCAAAGAATGGTTCGATTTCAATGCCTATCTAAAAATAGGAGATAATGGGCAAGTGACGATTTTCTCTCCCAATCCTGAAATTGGGCAGAATGTGAAAACATCCATGCCGATGATTGTAGCGGAAGAACTCGATGTGGCTTGGGAAGACGTAATCGTGGAGCAAACGGGTTTGAATACTGAATGGTTCAAGCGGCAAGTAGCAGGCGGAAGTCAATCTATTCGGCAAGAGTGGGAAGGACTTCGCATGGCAGGCGCGACTGCTCGGAAAATGCTAGTAGATGCTGCTGCAAAGCAATGGGAAATAGACCCTAGCGAGTGCAGTGTGAAAGAAGGAATCATTAGCAATGGAAAGGGCGAAACACTTACCTATGGCGCAATTGCTGCTTCTGCGGCAGAGCTGGAAGTGCCAGAGGAAGTAAAATTGAAGGAGAAGAAAGACTTTAGTATCATCGGTACGAGTCGCCGAAATGTAGATATTGAAAATATCACAACAGGCAAGCCGCTTTTCGGGATAGATACGAAGCGAGCAGGCATGAAATACGCTTCGGTACTGCGCGCCCCGTCTTTCGGACAGAAATTAGTGGACTTTGATGATAGCGCAACGCGCAAAGTAGCAGGCGTAGAAAATGTAATTTCCTTTAGTGTGCCATTGAAAGAACAGGGTAGAACAGCGGATAAAATTGCAGTCATCGCCAATTCGACTTGGGCGGCAATGAAAGGCAAATCGCTACTCAAAGCCAATTGGAAGCAAGAAACGCCTACTGAAAATACGGCATTGCACGATAAGAAATTATTAGCCCTATTTGACAAAGCCGCTAAAGATCCTGCGCGGAAAGATGGAAATCTTAAGAACGCTTTTGCAGCAGCCGATGAAGTTTTAGAGAAGGTCTACGAATCGCCTTTCTTGCCGCATAGCTGCATGGAACCGATGAATTTTTTTGCGGATGCAACAGGCGAAAAAATAGAACTCGTCGGGCCAATCCAAACACCAGCATGGACGCAATCGCGGGTAGTAAATATGCTGGAATTGGCAGAGAAAACAGGTGATGAAGAAAAGGATAAAACCCTTTATGCAGAAGCTGCGAAGCGCGTAGATATTCAAATGACGCGCATGGGCGGCGGCTTCGGACGGCGACTTTATGGTGATTTTGCGCTAGAAGCTGCAAAAATTTCCAGCCTTGCCAATGCACCTATACAAGTCCTCTTCACCCGTGAAGACGATATGCGCGCAGGTACGTATCGCCCTGCTATTAAATATAAAATTAGAGCTGCAATAAAAGATGGTCAACTCACGGGCTATCATCTTTCGGAAGCGGCGATTAATCAGAATATGTTCAGCTCTATCCCGAATAATTTCCCTGCGGGTGCAGTGGCGAATTATCAGGTAGATTTTGATAATCATCAGAGTAATATCACGACAGGAGCATGGCGCGCACCGTATTCCAATTTCTTAGCTTCGGCAGAGCAAAGCTTCTTTGATGAATTGGCAGAATTACTCGGCAAAGATGCCGTAGAATTTCGTATAGAATTACTAGAACAAGCAAAGCAAAACACCGAACTAGAAGGCAACTACGAGCCTGACCGCATGATAGGAGTCATCAAACTGGCTGCCGAAAAATCGGGTTGGGGCAAAGCTCCTGATGGGACGCACTTAGGCTTTAGTGTCTATTATTCGCATAATTCGTATGTAGCAGAAGTGGCGCACATGAAGATGGTGGACAATAAACCAAAGGTAGAAAGAGTGACTTGCGCGGTGGATTGTGGAATAGTCGTGAATCCGATAGCGGCTAAAAATCAAGTAGAAGGTGGCATCATAGATGGTATCGGACACGCGATGTATGGCGACTTCAACTTTGACGGCGGGCAATCTAGCGGCACGAATTTCGATAATTATCGCCTCATCCGCATGAATGAAGCACCACAAGTAAACGTCTTTTTCGTGGAAAGCGATATAGATCCGACGGGATTGGGTGAACCAAGTTTGCCACCTGCGGGCGCAGCTATTGCCAATGCGATTTATTCCGCGACGGGCAAACGCCTCTATAAGCAGCCTTATGTGAAGGAAGTAGACTTATTGGGTTAAAATAACAAGAATAGATAGGACGGATATTCAGAATCCGTCCTATCTTCCCGCCCTAAAAAAATAGAATGACTAAACGATATATTTTTTTACTGCTTTTATGTGCTACTATTAGCTTATCGGCACAAGATTTTCAGCTTCAAGCAGGCGATTTACTCTTTCAAGATTTGGATTGTGGCTCGATGTGCGATGCCATAGAAAGCGTGACGCAAGGCTATGATGATGCTAATTTCTCGCACGTAGGCATTGCAGTAGAAATTGCGGGTGCTTTTTATGTATTAGAAGCAATTGGCGTAGGCGTGACCTTAACACCTATCGAAAAATTCTTGGCACGTGGCGTAGATGCTAAAAAGAAGCCTAAAGTGATGGTCAGCAGATTAAAAAGGGAATATCAATCATTAATCACACCAGCTATTCATCGTGGAATGACCTATTTAGGAAAGGAATATGATGGCGTTTTTGATATTGAAAACGACCAATATTACTGTTCTGAATTGGTGTATGAAGCCTTCAAAATGGAGAAACAATCTATTTTCAAGCTTTATCCAATGACGTTTAAGCCGCTTGGTTCAAACGATTTTTTTCCTGTTTGGGTAGCTTATTATAAAGAACTAAATTTAGCGATTCCAGAAGGAGAAGCAGGACTAAATCCAGGCGGTGTATCGCGCTCGCCTTATTTAGAGGTAGTCCATTGGTATGGGGAAGTGAGTAGAAAACAAGGTTTGGTAGAGGAGAAGTAGGGATTTCAATGTAGAATATAGAACTGAAGAATGTAAAATGTAGAAGTATTAATTATCCTATGTTTTTCGGTTCTACATTGAAGTTGCAAAGGAACTGATATATGAGCACATTTAAAGATATAAAAATATCCAATCAACTGCAATATGGGTTGGATGACTTGGGGTTTGAAACACCAACGCCCATTCAACGAGAAGCCTTTCCGATGATTCGATCGGGGAAGAATGTAGTTGGGATCTCGCAGACAGGGACGGGGAAGACGCTGGCCTATATGTTGCCTATTTTGCAAGACTTGAAGTTTTCAAAGCAAGTCAATCCGCGTGTATTGGTGCTTGTACCTACACGGGAATTGGTCTTGCAAATGGTGGAAAAAATCGAGAGTTATGCCAAGTACGTTACGCTGCGTGTGCTAGGCGTGTATGGTGGCACGAACATCAATACGCAAGCTATCGCTACCCGCAAAGGCTGTGATGTGCTGATTGCTACGCCTGGTCGCCTCTATGATTTGGTTTTGGGGAATGCGATAAAGCTAAAGTCTATTCAAAAGCTCGTGATAGATGAAGTGGATGTGATGCTCGATTTGGGCTTTCGATTTCAGTTGATTAATATTTTTGAATTGCTGCCTGAACGTCGGCAAAATATCATGTTCTCTGCTACGATGACCGATGAAGTGGAAGCATTGATTGATGACTTTTTCGTCGCGCCCGCTAAAATTTCGATAGCGGTAAGTGGTACACCTCTAGATAATATTTCGCAACAATGTTATGCTGTCCCGAATTTTTATACCAAAGTCAATTTAGTAGCCCATTTGCTAAAAGACAAAATGACTTTTACTAAGGTGCTAGTCTTCACGTCGAGTAAGCGGATGGCAGATCGGCTGTTTGAAAATCTAGAAGAGCAGTTTGGGAATGAAATGGGGATTATTCATTCCAATAAATCACAAAATTATAGAATCCGTTCGATTGAAGATTTTGATGAAGGCAAAACGCGTATTCTCGTCACTACGGATGTGATGGCGCGCGGGCTGGATTTGGATAAAATCACCGATGTTATCAATGTAGATACGCCCAATTTTCCTGAAAACTATATGCACCGCATCGGGCGCACAGGGCGGGCAGAAGAAGAGGGTAGGAGCATCCTTTTTTACACCGAAAAAGAAACCCCTAAAAAGGAAGCGATAGAGACCTTGATGGATTATGAAATTCCATTAGTGGAGTTACCCGAAGAAGTAGCAATTTCCACACAACTAACGCCAGAGGAGCGCGAAAATCCAAAACACAAAGACCACAATCGGCATATAAAACTCCAAGAAGGCGGCGGCGCATTCCATGAAAAGAGTGCTAAAAATAGTAAAGTAAACCAAGGCGGAAAGTACCGTCGGGAATTAGCTGCAAAGTATAAAAAACCGCAACGAAGAGGCGATAAGATTCAGAATCTTCGGAAGAAGAAAAAGAAGCGGTAGGGGAAAATAGTTAGGGCAAAAGCTTTCATACCTTTGCCCTAATTGTTACATATAACGCGTAGAGTTACGATCTCTTAAGATATCTTTCAGTTCTTTTATCATGCTGTATTGATTGGGGAGTACTCTGCGAAAGGCTTCTTTCACAGCTACATAAGTGCCACGTTCCATCATATCAGGCACCATTTGTTTTACGGTATCTTTCATGAATACGAGGTCGTGCTTCAAGATAGATTTTAAGGATGGTATATCGTGCCAATCGGCTTCTACTGCATAAGCTTGCTCTAGGATACCATCGCCATCTTGCTCGATTGGGTCAAGTTCTATGATGCGTTCATCATCTAGTGCTATCGCTTGTGGTTCAGAACCTTGCCCTTGTGGTAATTCCCATGAATCACCTTCTTTTTTCATCAAGAAAACTTCTAAACCATTTTCCTTGAATCGATAAAGAATCAAATTCGATTTTTCTTTTGCACTCATGCTGCATTTTTTTAATAAAAAAACCTTTCATGCTAAACAGAGTTTAGAGAGAAAGGTTTTCTTGCTATGCAGCAAAGTTACATTAATTTACTTTGTATTACAAAGTCCGAGTGGTACGTTTTTTCTTTATTTTATCCGATTGCTGACCATTTTCTGATCCTCTTGGAGCAGGCTCCATTTGCTTTAATTCCTTAAAGAAGGGGAATTCTTCCATGCCTTCGGCAAACTTTAGGATGTCTTTCATCATCATTTTAGTCATCATTTCCATATGTGTCCCGATTTCATCTATGGACACTTCGCCATCCTCATTTAGGTCATCCAATTCAATACTATCATACTTCTCTACG
>CALGLY010000846.1 GCA_937959095.1 uncultured Saprospiraceae bacterium | reverse complement strand
CGGTCATTAGGAAGGGAAGAACGAAAAGAAGGAATGCGAAGTAGTGCTTATTCATGGAAGGTGATTTTTTCAATATAGAGTGTAGAATTGAAAAATGTAGAATGTAGAAATAGCAATTCTACATTCTACATTGAATGCTTTTAATTTTTAGTCAAGGTATAGCCGTAATTCGCTTGACTTAGGTGTAAGTCGATGGTGTAATTTCCTGCTTCTGCTACAGGGATATTTTCGCCATCTGCCTGTAATTGCCCATTACCGAAATTGTCACCTACATTAATATCCCAAGTATCATTGGCACGGAATTTTAATTCGCCTGCGGTCAAATCCATCGTGATGGTCAGCGCGAATTTTTCTTCGTCCCATATCATATCGGTATCTTCATCCCAACCGGTAGGCGTTGCATCTCCGATGATGCCCCAATCTGTTTTTACATTGGAATGGGTAAAATCATTCAAATCGCAGTGCAAGAAGTACATTCCTGCACCATCATTGATTGGAATATCATTGCCGACCCCACCTGGGTCTAAAATGCCATCTGCTTCTATGTCACCCCAATTGACATCCCAGCTTCCGCCTTGCACAAATTTATACTTTGTACTATCATCGGCCATATAAAGATAACCTTCATAGATATTATCACTCTTGCGAGAGAACACAACGGTTTGCTCATTGGCAGGATCCCAATCTTGGTAACTGCCTGGCACATTCAAGAAAGGATAATTTACTTCTGCCTGATAAGGCGTTACATCTAGCGTAATAGGTGCAGAGCAAAGTGTTTCTACTTCCTCACTTATGGTCGCGCACACACGCAACTCTATCGTAGAAGGTACGCCTGCTGGCAGTTCCTTGGTGAGCATAATATTATTGAGTTGCCCGATAGTTACTTCGCCCGTTTCTAAGCCATTTACAGTACTTAGTGTCGTAGGATCGCTAAAACTATCACCTACTTTGGCTATTTCTAATGTATAGGTAGTCGCCGCATTGAAACCAAAATCAGCAGCCGTCCAACTGAATGCAACGAGCTGGTTGTTTGCTTGCGCTTCATCTAAAGTAAAGACTGCTCCGCTTGCAGGCGATGTAATTTCTGGTGCAGCACCTAGTTCCAGTACAGGCGTAAGTTCTTGCTCTGTACAAGCGGCTAGGCAAACTGCTATAAGACTGAATAGGATGTATTTTTTCATTGTTCCTTTTTGTGATAGATAATGAGAGGAGTGATAGAAATGAGAGGAGTGCGAATCTCACTTTTTCACTCCTCTCCTAGTAACCCGAATTCTGTACTAGATTCGGATTTGCCCCAATATCAGATGATGGAATTGGAAAGACATCATAATGGCTCGATACCGTTGCGCCGTCCTTCACATTTCCTTTCCATGGCCATAGATAGGAACCATCTGTAAATTGCCCGAAACGCACTAAGTCTGTACGACGATGACATTCCCAGAAGAGTTCTCTTGCGCGTTCATCCAAGATAAAATCTAAGGTCAAGGCATCGGCTGTGATGCTACCTACATCTCCTTGATACGCTCGTGCAAGCACTGTATTTACATGCTCTACTGCTGTTCCTATATCGCCACCGCCACCACGTAGGTGTGCCTCTGCATACATCAAGTATACATCCGCTAGGCGGAACATTGGGAAGTCCGTGTCAGGGTGTACTAAATCAGAACCTGTTGAGCCATCCTTATTGATGTTTTTAAACTTCGTGACTGGATAGCCATCTGTGAATTGAGCAATATCATTGATCTCTAAATTCTGACCATCTGCATGGAAGAGTCCACGTGTATCCGAGCTAGTTGCCTCTATAGAATAGGTATAATCTGGCTTGTCTAAGTATAAGCGTACCCGATAGCCACCACTACTAGCAATTTTAATGTTTGCACCTTCTTGCTCTAGTAAGGCATCTGCATCATCATCCCCCATATTTAATGCCCAATCATCATTGGCACGGAACTTGATTTCTCCTGCTGAGAGTGCCATGTCTACTTCCCATGCACCTACTTCTGCATTGTAAGTCATATCTGTATCGGTATCCCAACCACCTGCGGTTGCGCTACCGATTACGCCCCAAGTAGTAGGGGTTAGCGAATAACTTAAATCAGTCAAATTTGCTTTTATTTGATAAAAGCCTGCTTCTTCCACGCTTAGGTTATCGCCATTCAAATCCAAGATGCCATCACCATCATTATCGCCATAACTAGGTGTCCAAGCTGCGGTTTCTGTGATTTTGAATTGCGAACCAGCATCCATCCAAGCATAACCTTCATAAGCACCATCATCCAAAGGAGAGGAAATCGCATTTTCAGGCTTCCAACGCCAGCCTTGGTAGCTGCCTGGAAGGTATAGAAACGGATGTTCTTCGCTTGTGGTAGGTGCTACTAAAAAGCCACCACTATCGCCGCCTGCTATCACAGGGAATTTATTTACTAAAGCACTAGTAGAGCGTGTACCACTCCAGCCACCATCTATACCGAAGTCGCCAGGAATCATAGAACCACCCACAGTTGCATGAATGATAAAAGTCATGCCACCCCATGTTTTTGTGCTGATGCCATCAAACGCAACAGGGAAGATGATTTCATTAGAGGTGTGATTGTCTGCCATGAAAAGATGTCCATATTCTGGCTCTAACTCATAACCTGCGTTGATGATACGTTCGCAATAGGCTAGGCAATCACTAT
>CALGLY010000845.1 GCA_937959095.1 uncultured Saprospiraceae bacterium | reverse complement strand
CAGAAGCACAATCTGGCTCGGATACGTTTAGTATGCAAACCCGTGCAGAAAAAGTGGAAGGCGGCTACCTACTCAATGGAGAAAAATGCCTCATTACTTTTGCACCAATTGCAGATATGGCCTTGGTATTCGCAAGTACCAATCCCAAACATGGGAAATGGGGTATTAGCGCGTTTTTAGTGGAAACAAGTAATAAAGGTGTAATTCAAAGCCCCGCACGTAGCAAAATGGGTTGCCGTACCGTACCCATCGGAGAATTGAAGTTTGAAAATTGCTTCGTACCAGAGGAAAATAGATTGGGTAAAGAAGGCGCAGGCTTTAGCATTACACAGCAATCTTTGGAGTATGATCGCTGTTGCATTTTGGCAAGTGACTTGGGGGCAATGAGTCGCCAACTAGAAGAAGCTATCGAATATGCAAAAACACGGCAACAATTTGGGCAAGCGATTGGTAAATTTCAGTCCATCTCTAACCGTATCGCGGATATGAAACTACGACTAGAAACGGCTCGTTTGTTGCTCTACAAAATGGTGTGGCTAAAAGCAAATAATAAACCTTGCACACTCGAAGCATCACTTTTAAAACTACACTTGAGCGAAAGTTTTGTGGCTTCTAGCCTAGATGCGATTCGTATACATGGCGGCAATGGTTATCTAACCGATTTTGGAGTGGAACGAGATTTGAGAGATGCCGTAGGTGGTGTGCTATATGCTGGCACTTCGGACATTCAAAGAAATATTATTGCAAAATTATTAGGATTGTAAACAGCAATGTCTTCGCCAAATTGAAAATGGATAATTAAAAATTGAAAATTAGTAAAAAGTGGTTTTCTAAAATCATCATTTAGAATGAAATACACATCAGGTATTTTATCAATTTTCAATTTGGCGAACATATTGAAACAGTAGACTTTATTCTGAATTATTTATTATCACATAATATCCTAAACGCTGCCGAAAAGTATCCTGATAAGGCCGCTTTTCGTTGCAACAAGCAAGCAATTACCTATGCTTCACTAGCCGAAGGTATGCACCAACTCGCTAACTTATTAGTAGCATCAGGTGTGAAGCGTGGCGATAGAGTTGGCGTTTTCTTAAATCGTTGTTTAGACACGGCAACTGCTATTTATGGTATTATGAATGCTGGCGCGCTCTACGTTCCTATCGACCCTAATGCACCTGCCGAACGTGTTGAGTTTTTAATTCAACATTGTACTATTCGTTGCCTTATCAGTAATGATATGCAGCACAAAAAACTTCAAAAATTACAAGAAAAAAACATTCTTCCTGAAGTGCTTATTGGAGCTAAAGTAGAGGAGCATAAGCGCGATTACACTTGGGAAGAAGTCGCACAAATGCCAAAAACGAATCCCAACATCAACACCTCAGAGCGTGACCTTGCTTATATTTTATTTACTTCTGGTTCTACGGGCAAGCCCAAAGGTATTATGCACAGTCATTACAGTGGACTGAGTTATGCAAAATTAACGGCGAACCTCTATCAGCTCCAGGCGGATGATGTATTTGGTAATCACGCACCTATCTTTTTTGATATTTCAACACTCGGCTATTTTACCGCACCTTATGTAGGCGCGACGACTATTATCGCTTCGGATGCGCACATTATGATGCCCGCAAGTTTGTCTAATCTGATAGCACAAGAAAAGATAAGTGTCTGGTATTCCGTGCCGCTTGCCTTGATACAAATGCTGCAAAAAGGTGCGATAAATCAACGCGATTGGTCGAGTTTGCGTTGGTTGCTATATGCTGGCGAACCATTTCCTGTGAAGCATCTTCGCGCTTTGATGCAAGAAGTACCGCAGGCAAGCGTAAGTAACATCTATGGACCAACCGAAACCAACCAATGCACCTATTATAACCTACCAGCAATACCAAAGTCAGATGAGCCAATTTCGATAGGGCAAGTGTGGAGAAATACAGAAATGTTGATTCTAGATGAAAACGAAGAAGAAGTAGTAGAAGGAGAAGTCGGGGAGTTACTCATTCGTTCAGCAACTATGATGGAAGGCTATTGGCGAGATCCAGAACGTACAAAAAAGTCGTTATATAAAGTAGTCCAAGATTCGGGTCTAGTGCGAACCTTTTACCGTACAGGTGATTTAGTCAGGGAGGATGCGGAAAATCAGTTGCAATTTTTAGGCAGAAAAGATAGACAAATAAAAACGCGCGGCTTTCGAGTAGAACTAGATGAAGTGGAAGTAGCCATCATTACACATGAAGCAGTGAACGAAGCAGCGGTTTGGGCAACTACTGCGGAAGATGATACGACCATAATTTGTGCCGTTGCTACACTCCATACAAACTTGAGTAAAGCGGACTTAATTGTCTATTTGAAAAGCAAGCTTCCTGTCTATACAATACCGCAACAACTAGCACTAGTGGAAGACTTGCCAAGAACAGCAACAGGAAAAATTGATAGAAATAGGTTAAAGAAAATTAGTTTAAGCATCTAATTGTTTTTACAATTGTGCATTTATACAATAAAAATATTCAATGTAATTCATTTTTTAATGACAAAAAAGATACTAGCATATATTCAAGAAGACTTGTTAAATGGCAGCGAAACAATAGCGGCAGAGGATGACCTGCTAACAAGCGGCTTGCTCGACTCTATGGCAGTAATGAAACTCATCACTTTTGTAGAAGAGGAATTTAAAACAGCGATTCCGCCTGAAGATATGACAATTGAGCATTTTATGAGCGTGGAAACCATACAAGCGTATTTGCAAAGTCGCAACGCATGATAGAGCAAGCACAGACATATCAGCTAACGCAAAGTCAAATGCTACTTTGGATGGGGCAACAGCTCAATCCACATGCACCGCTATACAATATGGCCTTTCGTTTTGATTTTCAAGACGGGCTTGATGTTGCAGTTTTTCAGTTGGCATTTCAAAAACTTTTGCAGGAATGCGCGCCTATGCGAAGCGTTTTTGTCGTGCAAGATACCGTACCACAGCAGCGTATTTTATCGGACTTTGAATATGAATTAGAATTTTTAGATTGGTCAAACAACAAGAAGGATATTCAAGCTTGGGCTAAGGAACGCAGCCAACAGCTTTTCGACCTAGAACAAGCGGCTTTTGATAGCGTCCTGCTCAAAATTTCTGACAGCCATTTTGTGTGGTATCTCAATCAGCATCA
>CALGLY010000844.1 GCA_937959095.1 uncultured Saprospiraceae bacterium | reverse complement strand
GCCCTTTAGAAGCACGTTGGGGACCCAAACGTTTCTTGTTTTACTATATTTTTTGTGCTTTAGGTGCGGCAATTGTCCAGACGGCAATTAATCATTACAGTGGCGATTTTCATGGTGGAATGCTAGGCGCATCGGGCGCATTATATGGCTTATTGATTGCCTTTGCTATGAAATTTCCGAATGTGGAACTCATGCTGATTTTTCTGCCTGTTCCCATCAAAGCGAAATTTTTTGTACCTATTATGATCTTGATAGATATTCTATTGGGCTTTAGTAATTTCGGAACAGGTATTGCACACTTTGCCCATGTAGGTGGTGCATTATTTGGTTTCCTCTTAATTTTATTTTGGCAAAATACCAGTCCCGATTATAGGGATAGATAAGTAGCACAACTTGCAGGCTATCTAATTTGCTAAAAGAATGAAAAAAATAAACCCATGTTCGATTCGATTTGGGAAGATATAAAGCGGGAATTTAGTTATGGTAACATGGTTACTCGCTTAGTGATTATCAATGCAGCGATATTTGTATTTGTTAATATAATACGTTTAGTCCTTTATTTAGGCAATGCTGGTGAAATACCAGAATTGTACAATGACTTTCTGCACTTTTTCTGCATGTCCTCCGAGTGGTTTCATGTATTGACACATCCGTGGGGCATCTTCACGAGTATGTTTCTGCACGAAGGTGTGTGGCATGTGCTTTGGAATATGTTATTCCTCTATTGGTTTGGGCGTATTGTTGGCGATTTCATCGGTAATCAGCGCATCCTTCCATTATACTTACTCGGTGGTTTAGTCGGTGGATTATTCTATTTTCTATCTGCACAATTCCTAGATATGGGGCAATATGCCCTCGGCGCATCAGGAGCAGTGATGGCGATAGTAGTAGCAGCAGGAACTATTGCACCCGATTATATCATGCGGCTGCTTTTCATCGGGGATGTGAAGTTGAAATATATCGTTGCAGTACTTGTGTTTTTAGATTTAATAGGTATTGCTTCTGCACATAATACGGGCGGAAGCTTCGCGCATTTAGGTGGCGCGGCTTTTGGTGCCTTATTTGTATCACAGCTTCGCAAAGGAAATGATCTCGCTTTGCCAGTAAATAATTTTATTGATGCGATTAAGAATTTCTTCAAAGGCGAATCGCCTAAAAAAGCCGAACGACGCAAACCACGGATGGCATATAAAAACCCTGAAGCTAGACAGCGCCGCTTTGCTAGAAGCACGAAGGCGAATAATGTTTCTGATACGATGACCAAGGATGAACTTTCGCATCAAGAGCGTGTAGATTCTATATTGGATAAAATAAAGCAATCAGGCTACGAGAGCTTATCCACCGAAGAAAAAGAATTTTTATTCAATGCTAGTAAGAAATGATAAGTGAAAACGATTCAATTTATTAAATCGCTTTCACTTAGGGAACGTACAAGAATAAATTAGGCAATTTATTCTTGTACGTTCCCTAAATAGATGGTCTAGTGATGGAATGTAAAATAACAAACAAAAAAAGTTGATTTACCTTCCATCACTAGAGCAATAAACAGATGCGAACCGTGCAACAATCAGTAACATTTCTTCTTCGTTGGGCTAATGTCCTTCTCATTATTATTACTTTTCTTTCTTATCTATCACCTATCATCAATCCGAATAGTGTGCTTTGGCCTGTTTCTTTATTAGGGCTTATCTATCCGATGTTGGTTATTGTGCATTTAGGGTTTGTCCTTTATTGGTTAAATAAACGACATTGGTATTTCCTTTTTTCGGCAGCTTGCATCCTCTTAGGGTGGTCTTTATTGACTAAAAATATAAACTATTCTACCGCTACACCTAGTAGTACATCGCTGCGTATCCTTTCTTTCAATATGCAAGGTGCTTATAAATTTAATACAACCCAAAATAAGAAAGGACATGCTAAATTTAATGTCGATGAATTTCTAGAATACCTTCAGACTCAAAAAGTAGATGTAGCAGCCTTTCAAGAATTTCATCATCGGAATGTAAGCTTCGAAAAACTACAGAACCAACTTCTAGCAGAAGGATTTCACATCTATAAAGAAAAAAAAAGAGGCTTAGTTATTTTATCTAAATATCCAATAAGTAATACTTCCAATATAGCCTTAGGAAAGCAAGAAAATGGTGCCTTATATGCCGATATAACAATTGAGAAAAAGTTGGTACGTATATATGCTACCCACCTCCAGTCAAATCAAATTACTAATATTGCCAATGAAGTAGCAGAAGAAGGCAATTTTCGAGAAAAAGAAACTTGGCAAAAAGTCCGAGGAATGTTTGCTGGTTATAAGCGGTCTGCTCAAATTCGCGCCGAACAATCTCAGAAATTAGGCGAACATATCCGACGCTGCCCGCATCCTGTTATTGTATGTGGCGATTTCAATGATGTTCCACAATCCTTCGCCTATCGGCAGATAGCAAAAGGATTACAAGATAGTTTTCAGACAAAAGGGCGCGGCATCGGTACTACTTTTTCAGGAAGTTTGCCGTTTTTGCGAATTGATTATATCTTGCTTTCACCTCGATTTACTATACTAGCTCATCAAACACAGCGACAAAACAATTATTCGGATCACTATCCTGTTCTAACAGATATTAGATGGTAGGATTTTAGTATTACATCTATTTCACACACTAAATTATGACCAATAAAGAAATAGCGAATGCCTTTCAACTACTTGGTGGTTTGATGGAATTGCATGGAGAAAATAAATTCAAGATTCGATCTTACCAGAGTGCGTATCGAAAACTGCGTAGCCTCGATGATGCACTCGCAGATATGGAAGATACAGCGATAGGTGCAATACCAGGCGTGGGGAAAGCAATTCATGGAAAAATTCGAGAACTACTCGATAATGGGCAAATGACTACTTTGGAACGCTACAAAGATCAAACCCCTGTAGGTATACAAGAACTGCTCCAAATTAAAGGATTAGGTGCAAAAAAGATACGAACGATATGGCAAGATCTGGAAGTGGAAAGTGTAGGTGAATTGCTGTATGCCGTAAATGAAAACCGCTTGGTAGAACTAAAAGGCTTCGGAAAAAAAACACAGGAAGATCTCAAGCAAAAACTAGAATATTATCAGGAATCGAGGCATCAATTTCACTATGCTAGGGTAGCTCCTATTGCAGAAGAATTGGTGGAATATCTAAAAGTTCAATTTCCAGCCTCCGAAGTCTATTTGACGGGCGAAGTGCGAAGGAAGTGCCCTGTTTTGTCGAAAATAAGTGTCATTCTAAGTGAAAATGGGGATGTTTTGTCAAATTTTGGTGAAAAAATCGTGCAACTTAATAAAGAAAATAGCATCTTTGAAGTAAGATTTGACAATTATCAAGTTCCTGTACGAATAATTACCTGCCCAAAGCAGGAAATTGGAATTCGATTATTAGAATCGACAGGTAGTTCTGCTTTCGTGAGAACTCTCCTAAAACCATATGAAAGCATTGATTTTTACTCGTACAAGGAGACATCCATCTTCGAAAAGCTAGAACTACCTTTTATTTCCCCAGAACTCCGAGAACAAGATTGGGCTTTAGAAGCCGCTCGCCAACATCAACTTCCTACACTTATAGAAGAGACCGACATCAAAGGAGTCTTGCACACCCATACTACTTATAGCGATGGACAAAATAGCCTACTCGATATGGCTACTTACGCCAAGGAGTTAGGCTACGAATACATCGGCATCACCGATCATTCTAAAGCTGCTTTTTATGCGAATGGGCTAAAAGTAGAACGCCTCTATGAGCAATGGGAAGCTATCGACCAACTCAATAAAGAACTCGCGCCTTTCAAAATTTTCAAAGGCATTGAAAGTGATATTCTATCGGATGGCAGGCTCGATTATGAAGAAGATATTCTGAAACAATTCGATTTTATTATTGCATCTGTCCATTCCAATCTTAAAATGGATGAGGCAAAAGCAACACAACGCCTCCTCACCGCTATCGAAAATCCATACACCAATATACTTGGACACCCGACAGGACGACTGCTGCTCTCTCGCAAAGGCTATCCAATAGACCACAAGAAAGTGATAGATGCCTGTGCTGCGAATAACGTAGTGATTGAACTAAATGCGAATCCTTATCGGCTTGATTTGGATTGGACATGGATTCCTTATGCAATAGAAAAAGGAGTGAAAATTGCCATCAATCCAGATGCACACAGCAAGCAAGGAATTCATGATATTACCTTCGGTGTAGCAGCAGCGCGCAAAGGGGGCTTAAGTGCCGAAGATTGTTTGAATGTATTATCGAGGGAGGAGTTTTCTAGCTATTTTTAGGCACTTCGTGGGGTACTATTGAGCTATCTAGTGGCAGTTTAATAAAGAAGGTTGTTCCCTCTCCTATCGTAGATTCAAAGCGGATAGTGCCATGTAGGCCCTCTACGTACCCTTTTATCACAGGTAGCCCGAGCCCTAGTCCAGCATGTTCTTTGGTGTAGGGATTTTCTAATTGTCGAAAACTCTGGAATATCGCTGCTTGATTCTCTTCTTCTATTCCTTTGCCTGTATCTCGTATCACAAATTCGATATGGTCATCTGAAGTAGTATATCCAAAATCTACCTTTCCTTCTGTTGTGAATTTAATAGCATTATCTATTAAGTGATTCAAAATGTAAAGCAGTTTTCCTCTATCTGTATTTATGGAAATAGTGCAATCTGAATCACTTAAAGCAAACTTAAATTGGATGCCTTTATTTACACTTTTTAGTCTATTGATATGATAGACCATTCGGCATATTTCGGCAGGTTTCACAAGAGTATACTGAAAAGTAAGTTGTCCTGCTTCTATCTTAGAAATTTCAATAATCTCTTCTATTGTTACTAATAAGCCATCCACATTTTGCTTAATAAGCTCAACGAAACTTTTACGTTCTGCATCATCTAAATCAGAAAGTCCTAGCATTTCCGAAAAGCCTGTAACGCTATTCAAAGGTGTGCGAATTTCATGCGAGAAATTTGCCATAAATGCTGACTTGAGGTTAT
This sequence comes from uncultured Saprospiraceae bacterium, assembly GCA_937959095.1. Taxonomy (GTDB): domain Bacteria; phylum Bacteroidota; class Bacteroidia; order Chitinophagales; family Saprospiraceae; genus JAAUTG01. The sequence continues at coordinate 8,877 of CALGLY010000844.1, read as the reverse complement.
CGCTTTCTTGGGCTTTTTCAAGGGCTGCTCGCAAAGCACGTTCTGTCTTTTTTAGTTGGGTAATATCGTTGGAAAACATGATGGTTTGTTCTTTACCATCTACCACGATAGGATAAAACTTGACTTGCATATCCCGGAGACGATCTTCTCTATCTTTGAACTGCCACTCAAAAGATATTGCTTCCCGCTTAGTTCGATATTCTGCTAGTATCTCTCCTAATTGTGTACTTGATAGTTCGCCATTAGGTTGAAACTCTGGACTAAATTCAAGCATATTGGCATTCATAATAGTATTCATGTCCGATTTCATGAATTCCATCCATTTAGGATTTGTCGCTATCGCCCGTTTTGTATCATCAATATCTATAATAAGCATCCCGATAGGCGAATGCTCAAACAGCGACCGATAGCGCGTTTCACTTTCCAGTACATGATGTTTCACTTGGTTACTCACATCTCCTGTAATATCGGTCATGATGCATGTAACCTCTTGCTGTTCTTCTACATTTATATCCATGCAAGCACGCTCTCGAATAATTCGGATTGTATTACTTTTAGTAATGATACGGTAAGTCTGTTCTGTTTCACGAAGAGGTTGAACTAAAAGAAGTTGACGTACTTTGAGCACATCCATTTTATCATCAGGGTGTATAATGGAAAGCCAATTATTAGGAAGTTGTTTCAGTTCTTCTAAGACATAACCTGTTATTTCTTGCAGTTCTTCACCACAAAACACTAAGTCTCCCATACCATGCTCATTGCAGGTATAAATCAGAGAACTTTTTTCAATTAATTTTAATAAACAACTCTGCATGGTGTTTACATTATTCAATACCATCACCAAGCACATACTCGGAAGTTGTAAAGTACCCTTTTCTATCTAAAAATAGAATTTAAGGAACGTGTAAAAAAACGTTATTATGTTCGGTTCTATTAAAAAGGACGAAAAAAAATCAGGTTTTGCTAATATATGCACTTTTCAAAATAGTATAACTTTATTCTTTGGAAATTAGGGCAATTTTATAAACGTATTAGACAAGTTAAGTGAATAATTTGCCTTACTAGTATGCTTTCACAATACTATACATTTTTTACCTCAAAGGTAGGGTGGTTTATTGTTGTTCACAATGAGTACAGGCACAAGATATTAAATATTTTAATTATATTAATAAATCAATCGATTAATCTTTTTTATCCCCCAATTATATCACTTTTCCACCGCTCCTGCACCGCCACCACCTGGTGTTTCAATAATTATTTTATCGCCTTTGGCGCATGCACAACTATCTATACCAGCCAAATCTTCTTGTTTCCCATTTTTCCGAATAAGGAATTGCTTGCCTATTTTAGCTGCCATTCCTCCTTGCAGTCCATAGGGGGCTTCTACTCTATGCTGAGAAATAATGGTGATCTCTACACCCTCCAAGAATTCTAATTCTCGTACTACGCCATCCCCGCCCTGCCACTTGCCTTGTCCTCCCGAATTTTCGCGCACTTCGAAGCGATGCAAACGCACCGGATAGCGCCGCTCCAACTCTTCAGGGTCAGTAATTTTGGTATTCGTCATGTGCTGATGTACTGCCGAATGTCCATGAAAACCTATACCTGCACCCGTGCCGCCACATATCGTTTCATAATAGCCAAAGTTTGCATTTCCGAAAAGCAAATTATTCATCGTTCCTTGACTACATGCCGCCAATCCAAATGCTTTCAGCAAGGTATCGGTCAGGCGTTGACTAACTTCTGTATTGCCGCCTACTACTGCTGGACAAAGCGCAGGGTCTTCTTCAAAATAAGGATTTAAAAAGCTACTCGGAAGGTGCAGGTGGACGTTTTGCATCAAGCCTTCATTCAGCGGAATATCTTCTTCACAAAGCAAGCGTAGTACATACATAATCACGCTATGCACGATAGATAAATTTGCATTTAAATTGCGTGGATGTAGCTCAGAAGTGCCACCAAAATCGAACAAAATAGTACCTGTTTGAATACTTATTTTTACATGAATTTCATGTCCATCATCCAAGCGTTCTACCGCATAAAAGTGGTATGCCTCATCGCTATGTTCTATAGAAAATCGTTGCTCCAAGGCAGCTTGCAAAGCCGTTTGTGCGGAGCGTTTCAGGAGCTTCATATAGCGATGTACCGATTGTAGACTATGGCGTTTTGCAAGGGCTTGTAATTTTTCTGTGCCTGCTCGCAAGGAAGCCAAGGCAGCTTTAATATCCGCGATGTTTTCTGCCAAAGCCCGTGTAGGATAGGGGCTTTTTGTCAATAAATTTTCTACAGTTTCCCATGCGACCTTCCCTTTTTTTACTAAGTAAGTCGGAGGAATCACTACGCCTTCTTCTACTAGTTTTGTCGCATCGGGCGGCATAGAACCAGGGCGTTTTCCACCTATTTCTGCATGATGCGCTCGATTAATTACATAGCCAATCAATTTATCTTCATCAGAAAAAACAGCACTCAGCAAGGTCACGTCAGGCAAATGTGAACCGCCATATTTCGGATGGTTTGTGATAATGACATCACCTTTAGTTAGTGGGAACTGCTCCAAAATCAAGCGCGCACAAATGCCTAAACTTCCTAAATGCACAGGAATATGCGGGGCATTCACAAGTAATTCGGCTTCGGCATCGAGCAAAGCGCAGGAAAAATCTAAGCGATCTTTAATGTTGACCGAAAAAGCAGTCCGCTGCAATTGCGCACCCATTTCTTCTGCGATACTCCGAAAGCGATTCGTGAATAATTCGAGTTGAATCGCTTTTTGATTATTGATACGAGGGTCTATCAACTGATGATTTTGTTGATTTTGCTCCAATATCGCATTCCGATTATCTTTTATTTCTAACGTCCAACCTTCTTTAATATAAGTCGTTGAGCTAGCATTTAGCAAGATAGCTGCTCCTTCTATGCGCGCACCTTTTGGGAGTTTTTCCCAATGATATACCTTCGTTGCTTCCTCATCGGTGTTGGAAGGAAGAACTACTTTATCCTCCATTGGCAGCAAAATTGGAGGTGTTGGATTCGATTTATTTAACTCATTTTCGGCAGCTACTATTACTTTCAGGCTCTCTACTTCAATACCTAAATTATCAGGTGAATAGCCAAAGAGTTGAGTATACTTTTCTTTGAAATCTTTGGCTACTGCTTCGCTATACGGCACTTCTAGTGTATTGTTTTGCCCAATAAATCGCAGATACGCATAGCGATGTTTAACGTGTATACTTTCGATATGGAAGCCTTCTTTCAATAAATCTTGCGTTGCTTTTTCTTGCAGATTAATCAGCTTTCCTTCTATCGTTTTCTTCACTTCCTGTAGCGGCTGAATGACTTGTTGTTCTGCAAAACGCTCTACCTTTGCCATGCCCATGCCATAGGCACTTAGCAAGCCGCCATCATAAGGCAAAATAATACGTTGTATGCCTAGCAACTCGGCTATTTTGCACGCATGCAAACCACCTGCGCCACCAAAAACCAATAGATTATAATCCTTCGGGTCGAAACCCTTCACCACAGATATTTTCCGAATAGCATCAGCCATTTTTTCATTGGCTATTTGCTCCAAGCCTTCCAGAAGTGCTTTGTTTGTGATGCTTTCGCCTGTCTCTTTAATCATCCGCGCACGTAGCACATTCAAGGCAGTTTGCGCTGCCTTTTTCCGAATCGGAATCCCCATGGCAGAGGCATCCAATTTACCCAACAGAAGATTCACATCTGTGATTGTGAGCGGGCCGCCTGCACCATAGCAAGCAGGGCCTGGGTGCGCGCCTGCACTCTCTGGGCCGACGCTTAATTTCGCACCATCAAAGCTACAAATAGAACCACCGCCTGCTGCTACTGTCTCGATGGCAAGCGTGGGCGCGAGCATTTTTGCATCGCCTACTTGGGTTTCAAAATCGTAGTCGTAGCTCCCATCATAGCGTGCCGTGTCGGTGCTTGTACCTCCCATATCGAAGGTAATAATATTGGAATAACCTAGGTCTTTTGCAATCGTAGCTGCTCCCACAATTCCACCTGCTGGCCCGCTTAGGAGGCTATCTTTAGGCTGGAAATGTGCAGCGTCCATCAAGCCGCCCGAACTACTCATTACCTTCAAGGAGGATTGCTCGTTGAGCTGATTTTTTATGTTATTAAGGTATAATTCAAAAATGGGGTCGAGATAGGCATTCACGAGCGCGGTAGTGGTGCGTGGCAATAATTTAATCGCAGAAGTCAAGAGACTAGAGCAAGAAATAGAGGGAAATCCTGCTATGCTTAGTGCTTCAAATAGGCGACTTTCATGAATCGAATTTCGATAAGCGTGCATCAGTCCGATGGCTACTGCTTCTATTTTATGCTCTTTTAGTTCCTGCATGATGCGCTGAATTTCGCGCGCAGAAAGCACTTGCAGCACCTCGCCCTGTGCATTCAGACGTTCTTCTACTTCTATTACGATGTCATACAAAGCTTGCTTTTCGGGGATATTTAATTGAAATAAATGAGGGCGTTGCTGCGTCCCAATTCGCAGTAAATCTTTGAATCCCTTGGTGACTAAGAGGGCTGTTTTTGCCCCTTTGCGTTCTAGTAGCGCATTTGTGCCTTTAGTCGTGCCGAGGCGTAAATCGAGCGTTGGCAAACCTTCTTTCAAGGGCGTTTTAGTGACGATGCGCGCCGCTAAAATAGGAGCTTCCTCGAAGGCTGTTAATTCAAAGTCAATAATACCAGAAAGGGCTATATCCTTCTTTAAATAAATGATTCCTTCTTTAAAATCTACTTTCTGTACGCGCCGCGTCTTTCTTGATTTGTCTAGTAATCGGAGGGTATAGCCTTTGAAAATATCTTTCTTAATGCGCCAATTTTGTTCGAACTGGAAGGTCTTGGGAGCTATTTTTTGGAGCAATGCACCGCGCAGCTTTCCACTACTCAGTACTTTCGCACGTCGTTTCTTGCCTTTCGGACTAATGGCAATGCAATCTGTAAATGTGCCACCTGTATCAATCCATATTTGCCACTTCTTCATATAGTTTTAATTGGTAAATAGATTTGAGTGAGGGATGATGAGTGATGAGTTTTTTTTTGTCATTAACCTATTCTTAAACTTCATTTTCAATTTAGCAAATATACTATCAAAGGGACACTGTCTTTCTAACTAGAATCTCATCGCTCATCAATCATATCTCATCACTATTATTCATACATCACAAATGCGAATACCTTCGCGCAAGGCGGCTAATTTATCATCATAAGTCGGAATGAATTCTTGTGCCACATAGCCTTTATAATCCGTCGCTACAATGGCTTTCATGATGGCAGGATAATTCAATTCTTGATTGAGATTGATTTCATTACGTCCTGGCACGCCCCCTGTATGATAATGCCCAATATAATCTTTATACTGTCGAATCGTCGCAATAATGTCGCCTTCCATGATTTGCATATGGTAAATATCGTAGAGCAATTTGAAATGCGAAGAGCCAAGTTTATCCACCAAAGCTGCGCCCCAAGGTGTTCTATCGCATTGGTAGCCTTTGTGATCTATTTTGCTATTTAGCAATTCCATTACAATATTGATATTCTGCTTTTCGGCATACTTCACGAGCGAATCTAAGCCTACCGCACAATTTTCTAATCCAATTGTATCATCAATATCTTCTTCTCTATTTCCTGAAAAAACGATAACGGTATTGATGCCACTATCTGCTGCTTGATCTATCAGCTTTCGGTAGGTATTTTGCAAATCGCCATGATATTTTGGATTATTGAAACCCTTCGTGAGGCTTGCTTTGCTGTGCGTACCAATCGCACAGGTGCGGTCATATTTTTTTAGAATTTTCCACTCCTCGGGTGTGGTCAGTTCTATAGATTTGATTCCAATTTCTTGCGCACTTTCACAAAATGCCTCTAATGGAATGGAAGAATAGCACCACCGACAAACCGAATGGTTGATATTATTTTTTAATGCTCCAAGTGGTAGATTGTTACTTGTCGCCGTCGTCGTGGTTGTTGTTGTCGTGATAACTTGAGGCGTATTGCAACTCCCCAAAGCCGTAACTGCGCCTAAACCTAGTGCAGTGTTTTTGATTGCATTTCTTCTATTCATAATATAGGTGCATTTAAATTTTACTTCATAAATGTACAAAACAAGGCTCGCATCTCAAAAACTCCTTGTTTTATCGAAAAAGAAGGCAACTTGTTTATGACTAGCCGATATTGTAAATGTATTAGCCAACCAAAAGTATTCGTTCACCAAAACCTATGAGACATGACATACAGCATAAAGCATCGTTCTTATAAAAATTTCGTAGTAGAAAAAGGGCATCAAATTCTTTTTGATGTACAATTTCCTTCTATTTGGTGCAATAAAGCAGTAGGCACTTCCAAAGAAAGTAACTACACAATGGTTTCCGATAGCCTTTGGGGAACGCGCTATAATATCCTCAAAAATGGCGAATTGATTGGTACTTGCAAGTATGATTGGAAGGGACATTTTAATATGGATTTGAGGGATGAGGTAGGTAAGACATTCCAATTACGGTTTAAATATAAAGGTTTCTGGACACCTAAATTGGCAATTTACTTGAATAACAACCAGCATCTATTCACAATGCATGGTCGCTATCGCAACTTTGCTGTAGAGTGGGAAGTGGAAGTACATCAGCAGCCAACTATTGATTTTCCTATTGAGGAAATCGTAGGACTTTTAGGCTATGGAGCGAGGTGTTACCAGGCGACATCGGGGAATTATTAGTTGATGCACTAATCTATCAAATAGATTGGGCTTTTATATTTGCGAAGTCTCCTAATAATCACTAAGCGTTGGACAAAAAAAGACAGAATGAAACAATAAATTAGATTGCCTGACTACTTATCCTATAACTTTTTAGGGAGTTTGTAGAGAATAACCTACCAGTTCGGCAGTGAAAATTTTTCGCGTAAAGAATTTAAAAAATCGTTGCATAGTGAAAGGGCAAAAATAAGCTAATCCAAAACGAGGTGTTATGTTGCTTCCGTTTAACTACACTATTATTATAGTTTGGATTAGATTATTTTTGAAGCTTTACATAGCAATAGTTACGGAACTATTTTTTATGTTTTTTAGGCGGACAATTATCCTGTCTAACTGGTAGATTATTTTTTACAAATTCCCTTACCACTTAAAACACCACGCCTATGAACACAAACGCTAGAAAAGTACAGTTTTTTCGTTCTTGTTTTGAAGCAGATAATCGCAGCCTACAATTGCATTCTTTCTTTGCCAATAAAGTGGCAAGTTCTAAAGTTTTAGAAGATGCCGAATTGCTTACGGGGCGAACACCTTACATTCCCGTAGCAGATGAATGGGGCGCGGAAAATTTAAAAACCCTCACCCTCTATGCGAAAGAAAAACAGCTTTACTGCTGTGCTTTTTTTGTGGTAGGGCATACATATATGCTCAATAAATCGCTTAATCTAGTAGCTCCCTTGTTGCTTTATCCTGCGGAAATAGTAGAAGAAAAAGAAGGCTATTATCAAGTTCAACTCTCTTCCTTGCGTCCAATTCTGAATCCTGCGGCGATTCAAGTTTTAACTCCTCGAAACAAGGATAATAATGCTTATGATGTCCTTTCGGAGCAGCTTCCTAAAGATTATATTGGTTTCACAGAAGCGGCAAAATTGCAAGAAACATTGGGCGCGCTATTCACTAATTTGGACACGAGTTCGCTTTCCAATTATCCAGTTATTGCAAGTCCTCAAGAGGTGCAAAACCTGCGTAAAGCCAATAGTTTTTTCAAAGATGATGGGCAATTCTATTTGATTTCTACGCTAGGATTGGGCATTTTAGATAAACGAAAGTCAGGGCGAGGAATCATTAATGAACTGACTGAAATTGCACAAAAGGAAACACTTGCGGCACCACTACAACTGCTGTTTTCAGATACATCAACTTCAGAACCGAAAATTAATATCGAGCAACTTTACGCTCCTGTGATTTTGAATCAGGCGCAAGAAAGCCTCATCAAAAGCAGCCTACAAAATAAGCTTAGTGTAGCCGTCGGGCCGCCAGGTACGGGGAAGTCCTTCACGATTGCTGCCCTCACAGTAGATGCGATTAGTAGAGGGAAGTCGGTGCTGATTGCTTCTAATAATTACCAAGCGATTGAGGTGATTGCTCAAAAGCTAATCCATGATTTTCAATTGGAACACGCCCTAGTAAAAACAAGCGACAAAAAATGGAAAGCAAAGGTGAAGACCTACCTTGAAAATATCCTTAATGGAATAGGGGTAAAGTCAATCTCTAGACAACAAAGACAGACCTTGCAAACAACATCAAGGAAAAGCATAGAAGACATAAAAAGGCAAGAAGATATTATTCAATCGCGTATTGAAAATGAACAAAATTGGGGTAGGAAATTATTAAAAGAGTCAAAATATTTTTGGCACGATTGGCAAAAAAGCTGGCTGAAAAAGCGTGTTCAAACCTTAGCTCCATTGTGGCAGCTTTATGATGAATTACAAAAAGACTTAGACTATAAGAATCATCTTTTGCAACGCTATATTACTAGCGCACAACATCATTTTTTATATACAGCATTGCGGGATAATCGTAAGGAATTGCAACAATTTCTAAAAGCTTTACGCGCTAGAACAGGCAACTTAAAAGAAGAGCGTTTCAATCAAGTCGATTTTGAGGTTTTACTAAAAGCACTCCCTATTTGGCTAGTGAGCATGGAAGATGTTAGTCAGATACTCCCCTTGCGAAAGGAACTATTCGACCTAGTAATTTTTGATGAAGCAACGCAATGCAATATAGCAAGTGCTATTCCGATCCTGCAACGAGGCAAGCGAGCCGTAGTAGCAGGTGATCCGAAGCAATTGCGGCATATTTCGTTTCTCTCCAAGCAGCGACAAGAACAA
>CALGLY010000843.1 GCA_937959095.1 uncultured Saprospiraceae bacterium | reverse complement strand
AGACCGATTGCTTCTAGTTCAGTACTGCCTAGTCGTGCCTCTAATTCGCTTGTACTTTCTATCAAAAAACCAAAACGCTTAATTTTTCGCATTGACTTTTCTGTATCTACATAAGTGACACGTACCAATTGCACATTGAAGCTATAAGGCGTTAATTCATTGTATAATTTATACGCCAGATATTCTTTTAAGATGTTGTCGCGCCCTGCGCCATCATCCATGCAGTAGGTTACCAACTTCATTTTATCGAATGCCTTAAGACCTTCCTGCTCTAAATCTTTCTTAGAAAAATTCAGCTTCAAAGGTGGCATCTCGCAAGTGCGTCTACGGAATTTTCCGCGCTGCTTTACTTTAATGTCCCAATTGAATAATTCTCCATTATTCTTATAGGAAAGAGTAGCTGACTGATAATCTTCAAGTCTCATATCGCCAAGAATACGTTCGAAGTTTGTACTTATCGTAATATCTAATACTTCTTCAGTTTGGAAACTTTCCAAAAGACTTTGTGAATTCGTTGCATTTGCAACAAGACTAGTTAATAGGGTAAAAGCATAAACAATCAGATGTAGTGTTCTCATTTTTTTCTTAATTTTAAAAACTTCATTGAACTTTCTTGTCGGTGATGATTTCAAAATTCGCATAAAAATGTATCCTTTGCTTTTTTATTCGATAATTACTTGTAAATAGCCGACATAGGACGTGACGGCTGACGCAAAGTTACATTTATTCGATATTTTATTCTGTATTTGTGTTTTAAAATTCAAATTAAAGAATAAAATTCTGTTTTAATTTACATTTAATTTACGTTCAATGAATTGTGTTTCAATTATTGGTGATTTCTAATATTCTGTCATTTTAAATTGTCAAAGAACCTTGTATAAGTTTAAAACGACTTTTTTAAAACTAAATTTCGTAGACTTGACGCATGAACCTATCAATTAGTTACAGCAGCACCCTATTTTTTTAAATTTTTCCTAAAAAATAGACATTTTTGATATTTAGCTACTGCATTGTTTTTACTTTTGCTGCGTTCCTTAACTTTATTAATGCACTTTTTTTGAATTTTTACAAAAACACGGTGATTTCTTTCTACTTACTTATAAAGTAAGCAAACACCATGCCAATGTTCTTAATTTGTTGTAAATCAGCACTTTGTAAGAAGTGTGGAGTTCTAATCAAAAATAAGTGTTCAAAAATGAACACCTATTGTACGGAGATGGACAGCTAGAAGCTAAGAGCCTATAGCCAAAGGCTTAATAAATATGAAAGAAACGACTGCTAAAGTCCTACTTAGTCAAGAGCGATTTCAAATTACTGTCGAGCGACTTTGCTGGCAACTCATCGAAACCTACGATTCGTTCGAGAATACCTGTATTATTGGTATCCAAACGAAAGGGGTATTTCTTGCTAACCGAGTGGAACAGCGCATCCGTGCTATTTTGGATGTTCCGCAGATTGATTATGGCAAATTAGATATTACGTTTTATCGAGATGATTTTCGTACACGCGAAAAGCCTTTGCGCGCCATGCGTACCGAAATGGATTTTATCGTAGAAAATAAAAAAGTGATTCTAATAGATGATGTCTTATATACTGGACGCACTATTCAAGCAGCTCTCACCGCACTGAATCATTACGGACGACCCGAACAAGTAGAACTCTTGACTCTCGTAGATCGCCGATTTCATAGAGATTTGCCAATAAAAGCAGACTATGCAGGTCTAGTAGTCGATGGAATAGAAGATGCCTACATCAAAGTAGAATGGCAAGAAGTAGAAGGCGAAGACCAAATATTATTGATTGAATAAAAATTGAGCAGATATGAGATTGATGGATATTAGAGAAAATTTAAAAAGTCTCAAATCTCAAATCTCAAATCTCAAATCTAAACAGAGCAATGAGCGATGTACAACAACTAAGTACGAAGCACATATTGGGCATAAAATATTTGAAAGCAAGCGATATCCAGTTGATTTTTGAAACAGCTGATAATTTCAAAGAGGTACTTAATCGCCCTGTGAAAAAAGTACCTTCCCTTCGGGATGTAACGATTGCCAATCTTTTTTTTGAAAATTCCACCCGCACGAAGCTTTCCTTTGAATTGGCAGAAAAACGCCTCTCGGCAGATGTAGTCAATTTTTCGGCTTCTTCCTCTTCCGTCAAGAAAGGCGAAACGCTCCTCGATACCGTTAATAATATTCTCGCCATGAAAGTGGATATGGTCGTGATGCGGCATCCTTCACCCGGCGCACATCATTTCCTCTCGCAGCACGTAGATGTGAATATCATAAATGCAGGCGACGGCACGCACGAACACCCAACGCAAGCCTTACTCGATGCCTTCTCGATGCGCGAACAATTAGGCGATTTAAAAGGAAAGAAAATCGTAATTGTTGGCGATATTTTGCATTCCAGAGTAGCGTTGAGTAATATTTTTTGTCTTCAGAAGCTAGGTGCAAAGGTAAAAGTCTGCGGGCCACCCACGCTTATTCCACGCTACATCCAAAGCCTCGGCGTAGAAGTAGAATACGATATCCGAAAAGCCTTAGCCTGGTGCGATGTCGCTAATCTTCTTCGCATACAACTAGAGCGGCAAGACCTAAAATTCTTTCCTTCTTTGCGCGAGTACGCCAAATATTTCGGTGTAAATAAACCTTTACTGGATAGTTTGGATAAGGAAATAGTCATCATGCACCCTGGCCCGATGAATAGAGGCGTGGAAATAACAAGTGATGTAGCCGATTCGGAGCATTCTATTATTTTGCAGCAGGTCGAAAATGGGGTAGCGGTTCGTATGGCGGCTTTATATTTATTAGCGGCTAAAAGATAATTTTGAACACAGAGGCGCGGAGACACAAAAACCTCCGCGTCTCCGTGTTCAAAAACTAAGCCTCCTTGAACTTCTTCAACGAAGCCGTCAAGCGTGGCACAACATCAAATAGATCGCCTACCACACCATAGTCAGCTGCCTTGAAAAACGGAGCTTCTGGATCTTTATTAATCACTACGATGACCTTGCTACTATTCACACCAGCAAGGTGCTGAATCGCGCCAGAAATACCGATAGCAATATATAGATTTGGGCGAATTGCTACGCCAGTTTGTCCTACATGTTCGTGGTGAGGTCTCCAATCACTATCCGCTACAGGGCGAGAGCAAGCCGTTGTTGCGCCTATCACACCTGCGAGTTCCTCCACGATACCCCAATTTTCAGGGCCTTTCATGCCGCGTCCTGCCGATACCACCAATTCTGCTTCTGGCAATGGCACGATACCTTCTACGCGCTTCACTTCCTTCACGCGCACTCTAGGAGCAGGTACATCTACGGCGAGTTCTTCCACACTCACTGCTGCACCTGTTGCTTCTGGCTGAATAGAATTTCCCATCAGCGAAAGTACCTTATTGTCTGCCGTCACTTCATAGGTAGCCAAAGCCTTCCCTGAAAATACAGGCTTTTTTACTTTGAAAGAGCCATCGTTGGTTGGCACACTATTCACTGCTGCCACCGAACCCGCTTTCATGCGTGCTGCCAAGCGACCAGTCAAGGATTTTCCAGTAGACGAGTGGCTCAAAATAACCACATTCGCCCCTACTTTATCGGCTGCGCCTGCGATAGCTGCCGTATATGCTTGCCCATCGAATTGAGCTAAGTTTGCATTTTTTACTTGATATACTTTGCTTGCACCATACGTCCCCAATTGCCCTGCATCGGCTGCCTCTCCAAGTACGAGTGCTACACAGTCTGTTCCTAATACGGCTGCTGTTTTCGCGCCATAGGTCACTGCTTCAAAAGCTGCTTTCTTGAATCCACCTTTTACGGTTTCTGCAAATACTAAAACCATCTTTATATTTTTAATTGAGCATTGAAAATGGATAATTGAGAATGTCCATTTTCAATTTTCAACTCTCCATTATCAATTAATTAAATCGCTTTTGCTTCCTCGTGCAATAGACGCACTAGTTCATCCATATTTTCAGGATCAACGAGCTTTACGCCTGTTTTTGCTGGAGGCAAATCATAGTGAACTGGTGTAGCCGTCTCTTCGAATGCTACTGGTTCTACTACTGTCAAAGGCTTGCGCTTTGCCATCATGATACCACGCATATTCGGGATGCGTTGCTCTGCCATTCCTTTCGATGCACTCACCACGAATGGCGTGTCCACCTCTACCACTTCTGCACCACCTTCTATATCTCTAGCGATAGTTGCGGTATTGCCCGCTACTTCCATATTCGTGCCGAAGGAAATAAATGGCATATCGAGTAGTTCCGCGATCATAGCCCCTACAGAAGAGTTATTATAATCAATCGTTTCTTTTCCTGTGAAAATGATGTCGTAGCCTTCTGCTTTTGCATGTGCTGCGATTTGAGTCGCTACAAAAGAAGGACTTTGTGGCTCAGCATTGATGCGAACAGCACTATCTGCACCTATTGCTAATGCTTTGCGAATATCCGTATCATTGGCTGCTGGTCCTACATGAATCGCTGTCACCGTG
>CALGLY010000842.1 GCA_937959095.1 uncultured Saprospiraceae bacterium | reverse complement strand
TAAAGCAAGCGGCATATCTTCAGAAAGAATGGTTTGGGAAATCATATTAACCAAGAAAAAAGGAAGGAGTCTCTTGTAGTGATTTACGTCGATTTGATAGGTCTTTAGCAACATTTTTTGGAGTTTGATATATTGCTTAGGGCGCATCATATCACTTAGATGTTGCCCATCAGGCAACTGCATAATACTAGGTGAAACACCACCTTGAGACACGTCCAGATTGTATTCCGCAGCAAAGCTTTCGCAGGTTTCAATTGCTTCATAGACCTTCGTTAAGGTTTGAAATGCCTTTGCATCTCGCACGTGCATCGTGCCAAATAGGTAGGAAATCTTATCTGTTTCAGGGGTTTGGAGTTGCCAAAGTAAGCTTTGCTTCATTGCTGTTTGTTTTTGAAGCACATAAATGTAGAGCAGACCCGCCTGCCAGTCGGGTCTGCTCTAAAAATTCTACGATTTTTAACTAAAAAAAGCCACCTCCTACAAGGAAGCGGCCCTATATTCTATTATTTGGTTAGAAATCTATTCGTATTTGAAAGGAAGTACTTTAGAATCTTTCACGGTGGAAAGCGTCATTAAAGTCTTCAAGCGCTCTATTTCTTCAATCTGCGAAAGCGTCTTGAATAATAGTTGCTCATAGGTTGGAATATCCTTACAGATAATTTTTATCAAAAAGTCTGCTTCACCAGTAATGATGTAGCACTCTGTGATTTCCTCAATCTTAGCGATTTTCTCTAAGAATTGATTCAAAGCATCATCCTATTGCCAAGCTAAAGAAACCAATACAAAAGTTTTCACATTCAGCCCAATAGATTGGGGCTTCACTTGTGCATGATAACTCTCGATGACTTCGTTTTGTTCTAGCTTTTTTACACGTTCCAACGTAGGTGCGGGGGATAAACCTATCTTTTTTGATAAATCAAGGTTTGTAATTTTACTATTCTCCTGTAATATTTTCAGGATTCTAAGGTCTATTCTATCTAATTTCTCTGCCATTTTTAGATGACTTTATTTTCTATTTTAAAATGTCGCACAAAATAGCGCGGAAAAGAACAAAACACAAGGAAATTACTCAAAAGCCTTCGGATATTCTAATCTTTAACATTTCAGATGCTTTTTTACAATAAAATTTTGATGCTATAAAAACTTTCAAACTCAAACACAAGCGCAAGGGGCAACTCATAAGTCCAATTTTAACCTACGTTTGCCCCTTATACTTGTATATTCTACTATGGGAATACACCCATTGATAAATAATCGCTGCTAATTTTTTGTATTGCATTCACAAAGGCTGCTGTACGCAAGCCATCCATCTTAGGTTTGCTCAACAAAATATCACGACACTGGTGGTAAGAACCAATCATAGTTTCTTCCAAACCAGAGCGTACTAAATCTACTTCATCCGCTCCACGCGAAATCAAGCCTTTCTCTTTCTCTGTGATTGGCTTCCCAGTCGTCTTCTCTACCAAATCTACGATTCTAGAGTAGGTGTTCTGGTTGAATCGCTTCTCCATACGTCCGAAACGCATGTGCGAAAGATTTTTCAACCACTCGAAGTAAGAAACGGTTACCCCACCTGCATTCAAGTATAAATCAGGTAGAATCACTTTTCCAGCTTTCAGTAGCACTTCTTCTGCTCCCGATGTAGTCGGGCCATTGGCTGCTTCTGCTATGATTTTTGCCTTGATTTTGTGCGCGTTTTCCATCGTGATTTGATTTTCCAATGCCGCAGGCACCAAAATATCACAATCAAACTCCATCACAGCAGTACGCTTATCTTTACCAAAGCTTTCCGCGCCAGGATAATTCAAAATAGAGCCTGTTTCTGCCCGAAACTGTAGCAACTTATGAATATCAATTCCCTTCGCATTATAAACTGCTCCTTCCACTTCGGATACGCCTACAATAATTGCATCACCTTCATCTTGCGAAATCTTGGCCGTATAAGACCCCACATTTCCAAGTCCTTGAATCACCATCGTTTTGCCCGCTATCCCTTTCGATAGACCAAGCTTTTTCATGTCCGATTCGATGCTACACATCTCGCGCAAGCCATAGTAAACACCGCGTCCTGTTGCTTCCGTTCGACCTTGAATACCGCTTTGGTGCACTGGTTTCCCCGTCACACAACCTGCTGCATCAATATCATCGCTTTTGAATGCGCGATAGGTATCATAAATCCAAGCCATTTCGCGTGGGCCTGTTCCATAATCTGGCGCTGGTACATCGACTGCTGGCCCGATCATGTTTCTACGAATCAATTCGGTCGTATATCGACGTGTGATACGCTCTAAATCGCCTGCTTCATAATCCCAAGGATTAATTTTCACGCCACCTTTTGCACCACCAAATGGTACATCTACGATGGCACACTTGTAGGTCATCAGCGTAGCCAATGCCATTACTTCTTCCTGGTTTACGTGCATACTGTATCGAATACCACCCTTCGTAGGAGAACGGTGCTGACTATGCTGTACTCGATAGGCTTCGATGATTTTGTAATCTTCGCCAATTTTTACAGGGAAGTGCATTCGGTAAATAGAATTACACTCTCTAATTTGGCTTAACAAACCAGCATGCAAATCCATATGCTCTGCTGCTTTGTCGAAATAATTCTGTACGCTCTCATAAAAACTGGTGCGTACTTTTGGATCTCCTTTACTCATTATCCTTAATTTGATGCTCTAATTTGGCTAGTCTTCTATCTAAAGCAATTAAGAAGAATACTATTCCTAAAAATACAAGCGCAATTACTGCCACCACTACGTATATCTTTCCGATATTGCGGAAAAAGTCCGACGATTCGGCACTTTGTGCAGCTAATAGCGTTGTAAAAAATATGCTATATAGTAGACTGAATATTTTTTTCATTGTCCTAGTAGTTGATAAAGAATAAATTTTCCATATTCTTTATTAAAAAATTCAGTCGCAAATGTCGTCTATTTTGATGTTTTAAACTTAAAATAGAGGCACTCTTTTTCAGAAAAAAAGCAATAAATAAATTATTCAAAAACAGTTCAACAAAAAGCTTTCTATTGCTCTACTTTTTACGGCTTCTTAAATAAAGAGATGCAAAGAAAACAATATTTATTTAACTCATATTGAATTTTCACAAAATAAAATTTGATTTTTTTATTGCTTTCGATTTTTTAAATTTAATTTTCCTTGTGCATCTAAGTAAAATAACACTTACACACTTTAAAAATTACGACCAACAAAGCGCAGTCTTTTCTGCTCGTTTGAATTGTTTTGTGGGTTTGAATGGCATGGGCAAAACGAATTTGCTCGATGCAATTTACTATTTGTGTATCGGCAAGAGTTATTTTGCAGGTAATGACAAAAATGTCGTACAAAAAAACTCCGATGCAGACTTCTTTCGTTTAGACGGTCATTTTTTGAGAAAAGACAAAAAAGAACGCATAATAGCCAAAGTAATTCCAGGAAAACGTAAAGAAATAGACCGCAACCAAGTCGTTTATCAACGACTTTCGGAGCATTTGGGGCTGTTGCCTGTCGTTATCATTGCGCCTTTCGATGTGCAATTGGCTTTGGATGGCAGCGAGGCGCGCCGAAAATTTTTGGATAATACCCTTTCGCAACTTGAACCCGAATATTTACAACAACTCATTCAGTATAATAAGCTATTGAACCAACGCAACGCACTCCTGAAACGCTTTGCAGAAGAACGCTCTTTCAATCGGCCACTCATCACGACTTATAATGCGCAACTTGTGCCACTTGGTACGTATATCCATGAACAGCGCAAGGAATTTTTAGCGAATTTTTTACCTGTTTTTCAAGATTATTACAATACCATCGCCAATAGTCAAGAAAGGGTAACCTATAGATATGTTTCCAAATTACACGATACCGATTTTGCTGCTTTATTAGAGAAAAATATCGAAAAAGACCGCATTTTGCAGCGCACTACCGCAGGTATTCATCGCGATGATATTGAGTTTAAAATAAATGAAACACCACTGAAACGCTTTGCTTCACAAGGACAATTAAAATCCTTTGTGCTTGCCCTCAAACTGGGACAATACCAACTGATGCGCCAAGAAAAAGGCGTAGCTCCCCTACTCTTGCTCGATGATATTTTTGATAAATTGGATGGCAATCGCGTAACGCAATTGGTACAACTGCTCCTAGAACGAGAGTTTGGACAAATCTTCATCACCGATACCGACGAACATCGAGTAGAGCGCATTATTCAAGCCTTTGATATGAATTACAAGAAATTCAGAATTGATAATGGCACTATTTTGGAACGTGCTGTAGATTGATGCTAGTCCAGTTCTCCTCTCTTCGTAACTATTCAGAAGAGCAGAGACCGTTTCACTGCGAGAACAGAGAAAAAATCAAAAAAATCATATTTTACTCTGTTCTCTCTTCTAAATAGTTGCCTCCCTTCTACAATTCGCCCATTAATTTCCCCCAAAACTGTGCTTCCATCGCTGGAACATCAATCGTTGTATAAATTTCTATTTCTCGTGCCGTATTTTCTGGAGGCGTTTTGAAATAGGTCTTTTTTGCTAGACTGGGATTGGCTAAGGCTTCTATAATCGCTACATCCCACATAATCCATCGCTTCTTTTCAGGGTCTTCTTTTGTCCACCAACGCTCGTAGGTTTCCCAACGATTCACTAAATAATCTCCGACTGCTGACTTCCCTTTTAGCTGTTCATCTACCGTAGTTTTTTCAAAGACTAAATGCTGGCAAGTGGTCGCCGACATGACATTGAAATCAAGTGCGGGATTATTCAATAATACCTCCACAGCTAGGGTATCATTGCCGCTATTGAACTCTTTTTTATCGTAACTATTCACCTTTGGGTCATGCCAAAAACCAATATAATGCACCGAAAGCTTAGGAATAATAGATGGCTCTTGCAGTATCGCGGAAGCTACATTGGTACAAGAACCTAAAATCACTAAATGTAGCGTATCCTGCGCGTCGAGTTGTTGAGCTTGCTCTATGATAAAGCTAGAAGCCTCCGAAATAGCGGGCTGCGTCATAGAAGTTATCGGCTGATTGCTACCAAGGGGCAATGGAATTTCTTTTTCGCCTAAAAGATGAAGCAACTGCTCATTCAGGTATTGGCTTTCCAAGACGGTCGTATCGGAAGCCAGGGGCGAGGTATGAAATTGCGCGGACGTGATGCCTAATAAATCGAACTTCGGTTCGCGGATAGCAGATACGATGGCATACAAATCATCAATTTCATTGGCCGTATCGGCATCGACAATGAGTTTGATTTTGGGGTCTTCTTTTGCTGTCTCTTGCTCCTGTTGATTCACACAAGCAACTAAAGTGAGACTAAGAAGTAAAAATAAGCTATGCTTAATCGGTAAAAATGTCATAAGTCTGAATTGTGATTCGCAAAGGTAAAGGAGTCTCTAGAATAAAAATGTCGCGTGATTATTTAAGTTGTGCAATAATGTCTAAATTTAGGGCTATCAAGAGCAAATTTATATGAATAAAAAAGAAGCATTTTTAAAGCAATACCCCAATCTTTATTTTGCCGACGGAGCAGACTTGCAAGGCTTGACAGCCTATCTAGCTACCGTTTCTTTTCTTGAAACAGGTGAGAAAATAGAAGGCACATCCATTCCTGGAGCAGGGAATATGAATTGTGTTATTCGTGTAAAAACGAATAAGAGAAGTTTCATTCTAAAGCAATCAAGACCCTGGGTAGAAAAATATCCTTCCATCGCTGCGCCCATCGAGCGGATTCATATGGAAGCATTGTATTATGCTCAAGTGGCTACTTCTCCTAAGATTGCTGCTTATTCTCCAGAGGTATTATTGGTAGATAAAGCCAACTTTATTCTACTGTTAGAGGATTTGGGCGTACTGCAAGATTTTAGCTATTTATACGAAGGCACTGCACACATTAGCGATAAGGACATTAC
>CALGLY010000841.1 GCA_937959095.1 uncultured Saprospiraceae bacterium | reverse complement strand
CTGCACCCTTGCTGCAAGAGCCAGTTATTACGCAGCAAGCCTCTGTAATTGAGGCCGATGTAGAGGCAGAGCTGTTACATCCTATTCAAGAAGTGGGAGAAGGTGTTATGAATGCAGTGAATGAACGCTACCTAGGGCATCCAAAACTCGTGCAACTCTTCAATCGCTATGCAACTTATAATGGCTCAAATCCCTACAAAGCACCTGGCTTGTTGAGTATTATTCCGCATTTTGAGTATGAAATTGGTGCCTTTTTCCCGAAAGGGGGTATGCACAGCATCACGCAAAGTTTATATGAATTAGCTGTCGAAAAAGGGGTACAATTTCATTTCAATACCAAAGTAAGCGCGATAGAGACTGTGCAAGGAAAAGCAAGTGCAATACGAACTACCAAAGGCAAACTTCCTTTCGATACCATTATTTGTAATATGGATGTGTTTCATGCCTACAAGCAACTGCTACCGCACGAGAAACACCCAAAGCGCATTCTTAGCCAGCCAAAATCGACTTCAGCTTTGATTTTTTACTGGGGCATCAAGCAGCAATTTCCTGAATTGGATGTGCATAATATCTTTTTTAGTGAAGATTATAAAGCAGAATTTGAGCATTTGGAAGCAGGAAAAATTCTAGATGACCCAACGGTTTATATCAATATCACCAGCAAACTAAACCCTAACGACGCGCCCGAAGCTTGCGAAAATTGGTTCACGATGATAAATGTACCACACAATGCTGGGCAAGACTGGGATATGCTCATAGAAGAAGCGCGCACGAATATTATCACAAAGCTAAGTCGCATATTAGGTACGGATGTTTCCAAGCTCATCGAATGCGAAGCTATACTCGATCCGCGTACAATAGAACGTAAAACACAATCGCACTTGGGTTCGCTTTATGGCACAAGTTCCAATAATCGGATGGCAGCTTTTATGCGGCATCCCAATTTTTCGAGTCGCATCGAGCAGCTTTATTTTTGTGGAGGTAGTGTGCATCCAGGCGGTGGTATTCCGCTTTGTTTGCTCTCTGCGAAGATTGTGAGTGAATTGGTGAAGGAGGAACTTTTATAATCCATAAGCCTTCCGCGCACTTTCTATTTGAGAAGCTTCAGTAGTACTTTCAGGGAAAAGTAAATAGCGGGGCGCAAGAATAGGTTTTGCACTTTCAATCGCAATTTTTGTAATGGTCGCAAAAGGGAATTTTCCGCCCGTTAATTCTAATAAAATCGGTTCTAACACTTCAAATTCGGGATGCGTCTTATCTACAATACTAACCATGCCTTTTAATTGGTAGCCTTTTTGCACCAAAATATCTATGAAACTAATACAAACCTTTGGGTTTTGCTTCATATTTCGGACACTTTGCGGCGATGCGATATTGGCAATTAAGATATGTTCTTCGCCATAAGCGGTGAAGATTTCTTTAGGTGAAACATTCGGTTGTAGTTCTGAAGAAACCGTAGCCAACCAGCAAAGCACGCTTTGGTCGATATACTTTTTTATATCTGTAGTAAGGGTCATTGCTTAATCTTTTCATTGCAACCCAATAACGAAAAAGCAAAGTATTCCAACATCTCTTCTACTTCATCAAAGTTTTCATCTGTTACATGTACGTCCGTTAGGCGGGGCAAATGCTGTGCGAAATAAATTTGGTTATTTGCCATCTCGAATAAATTGCTCGCCAAGGTCTGCGGATAGGGGAAATCAGGCTTGAGTTCGCTAATCACCTTTGCTACTTTATCCGAAAGCTTTTTGTAATTCAAAAAGAAACCTTCGGTATTTTCCTTATCCACTGCCTTTGTGTGATAAGCTTTTGTGCCTTCTGCAATGATAATTCGGTGGAGTACGCTTTCATTCACATAATCAATAGCGGGGTATTCTTTGGAAGCATAGACAAGCGTCTCGATAATAATCTTTAGCCGACGTTTGGGATCTTCGATATTCATGGTATTGAAGTCAATCAAATAACTCACCCATTCCCAATACCAAGAGACGAGATACAAAAGCAACATATGCTTGTTCTCAAAATAGCGATAGACAGAAGCTTCTGTAGACTCCATGTGTATTGCTAATTTTTTGAAATTGAATGCTTCAAAGCCAATTTCATCAATCAGCAAAATACTATGCTTGATTATTTTTTGACCTAACCTTGTCTCCTGCGGATCACGCTGATATAAGCCCTCGTTTAGTTTAATTTTTATTCCTATCGCCATGACAGTTAATTGTCTATTCGTCGTAGATTATCTTTTTTGCACAAAAGTAATAAATCAAATGAACAAGTTTAACGCTATTCTTGTTCCAACAGAACATTATTGATAATAGTTTTACTATTATTCAAAAAAGTTTATTACTTTTGTATCAAAATTAAGCTATTCAATCAGATAGTACTTTCACAAGTCAATATTCGACTTAATCTAATATCATCGGGCCGCCTGCCTGATATTCTATTGTTTACAAAAACAAAAAGTAGAAAAAATACTTCTGCTATTAAAACCTGTAAAAAGAAATGAGTCCAGTTAAAAACGAAGGTATTTTCAAGAATTTAAAGTACGATTTACCTGCTTCTCTTATCGTGTTTTTGGTAGCCGTTCCACTTTGTTTGGGTATTGCATTGGCATCAGGTGCTCCTCTATTTTCAGGTATCATTGCTGGTATTATAGGTGGTATTGTGGTGGGTGCGTTGAGTGGTTCACAGTTAGGCGTTAGTGGGCCTGCAGCGGGTTTAGCAGTCATTGTTCTCATTGCTATCCAAGAGCTTGGTGGATTTGAAATTTTCTTATTAGCAGTCGTACTTGGTGGTGTTTTTCAGCTATTATTAGGCTTTGCACGGGCAGGTATTATTGGATATTATTTTCCTTCTTCGGTCATCAAAGGGATGCTATCGGGGATTGGAATTATTATCATTTTGAAGCAAATACCACATGCTTTTGGCTACGATAAGGACTATGAAGGTAGCCTTTCGTTTACACAACCTGATGGACATAATACTATTTCGGAACTTTATTATATGCTCGAAGCAGTAAGTCCTGGTGCGATAACGATTACGCTTGCCTCCATGGCTATCTTAGTGCTTTGGGAACAACCCTTTATGAAGAAAATTCGCCTCTTCCAAATCGTGCAAGGTCCACTTGTAGTGGTAGCTCTAGGAATTGCTTTAAATCTAATTTTTCAAAATATCCCTAGTCTTAGCCTGAAGGCAGAGCAAATAGTAGCTATTCCTGTACCTGAAAGTATTAGTGGATTTTTTGGGCAATTTACCTTCCCTGATTTCAGCCAAATCATGAACCCTGCGGTTTGGATTACGGGCATCACTATTGCGGTAGTAGCTAGTTTGGAGACCTTACTTTGCCTAGAAGCGACCGATAAACTTGATCCATTCAAGCGCGTAACGCCTGCCAATCAGGAATTGAAAGCACAAGGCGTAGGTAATATCTTATCGGGTTTGGTAGGAGGTCTACCAATCACACAGGTAATTGTACGAAGCTCTACTAATATTCAGTCAGGCGGGCGCACGAAGATGTCCGCTATCTTTCATGGTGTCATTCTACTTGGATGTGCAATGG
>CALGLY010000840.1 GCA_937959095.1 uncultured Saprospiraceae bacterium | reverse complement strand
TTCATAAAAAAAGGTCAAAGACGGTTGGTATCGTCTTTGACCTTTTCTTGTTTTAATTTCTAAATGGTCAATCTTGTACTTGAGTTTGTCCCTACACTTAATTTTGGTAGGAAAAATAGAAATAAGCTTTTGCAGCTATTCGTTTATCCAATCACGCATTGAAAAACTACAGTTCGGTATACGTCAGCTTGAAGCGAGGGCTGCCAAGCACCACCCGCGATGCCCGTTGGGCTTGCGGATAAACGGTTTGTAAAAAGACCTCAGTAGGCTTTTCACCATCCAGTATTTGCTGGAAATGGTTCGAGATATTCAGTCGATAGAATTGCGTACCATCAGCTCTAGTCTCCACATTGCCACCTACTATAGTTGCCACGGGTAGGTTGCTATTCACAATATTTCTATAATCATCTATTATCGCCAACTCCCCGTCGTCGGTGCGGTACATCACGCGCAATTGATCTATGGGTGGATATTTCTCTAGGTCATTTTCGACGAGTTCTTCTATCTCAAACTCTAAAAGGGCTTGATTGATAAGTACGTTATCTAAGCTACTCAAGTCGGGGAAACCTACGCGCCCTAGCAAGCCTTGCATTCCTTGCATATAGATGGTTTCTTGATCTACCGCATCAATAATAGGACCTACTACCGAGCCTTCGTAGTCATGCTCGATGTGTACGCTGCTTGCATTGATACCGCCTATTGCGCCTGCAAAGCTACGGAAGAGGTATTGGCGGGTCTCGAACTCTCGATCATCATCAATATTATCTCTATAGACCATTCGTAGACCTGCACGCGACGATTGCAAGTCGAACACAGGCATGCCTTCTGTCAGTTCGGTTGCTCGAATATTGAGCCCTTTCAGCACATTGGCTTGAAAGAAAGAATCATTTTCTACATTGAAGGTATCTTGAGCGATTAGCTCCACAAATTTTTCCTTATAGGCCTGACTCAATGGAATGCGAATATGCGGATAACGTACTTCTATGATCGTATCCGTAAATGCATAATCGAAGATAATGGTAGAGTCCAAAATATTGGTAGTACCCGACCAAACGCCCAATGGAATAGCATCATCTACTGCGAAGGTATTATTGGAATAATAGTCTTCAGTGATGGTCATATTTTCTGCCATTTCGTACACCTCGAAGGTTTGTGGCAGACTCAAATCACCATAAGAGAAATCAATGCGGTAAGGTAGTATTAAGTCAAGACTATCGACCTTATCCACCTCTAGTCCCGTAAAATCTGAATTAGGATTTTGTAAGCCTATTTCCATAAAGATTTCGGAAGTAACTTTCCCGAAGAAAGGGTCTTCGTATTGTCCGCAAGGATGCCCATTCAGGAGCGACCCCAAGCGGTAGGTCAATACGGAATCGCCTCGTGTAGTGGCGATTTCTAGCGGAATCGCTTCGGTATATTGGATGTTTAGTTGTTCATCTTCTATCAGGTCTGTCCCGATGATGCTTGGTTCGTTGCAAGCACTAAACAATAGAGCTATTACTGCTGCGAATGTAAGGATAGATTTAATGTTCATTACCGATTAGTATGGATTTCCAATGAGTGAATGTTCAATAAGCGAAGGAGTGAATCTACCCGACAATATTTAGGTAGGTTCACTCCTTGCTACAACAAAGAGGCCTTAAAAAGCAAAAAAGGTTTGTTGAATTGTATTTCAACAAACCTTTTTTATTTCAGTAACTGCGTTTAAGCGGCTGTTTCTTCAGCTTCCTCTTCTTCCTCCTCTGTTTCTATCAAGCTATTATAAAATTCGATATACTTACTTAAGTATTCTTCTTCTGGCTGAAAATCAAGCACGGGCTTTTCGCCAACAATTTCTAGGGCTGCTAGTGCATTTTCTTCTAGTTCTTCATGCCCTTTTATCACAGCATCCGAAAAGGAAATTGCTCCTTTGTGCAAGGTCACAACATTGTTCTCCGAGTACGTTATTAAATCATCGGCGGTCAAGTTATTGATAGAGGCTTTCTCTACAAAGTTGCCACTAAAAAACTGCTCATAGTCCTGATTGTACATGGAATAGACCACCTTCGAGTTTTGGAACAAGGGTTCGCTCTTGTAAGCGGTCTTTACATACAATGGAATCAAGCTGGTCATCCAGCCGTGGCAATGAATAATATCAGGTGCCCAACCGAATTTCTTTACCGTTTCTAGCACGCCTTTACAGAAAAAGATCATGCGTTCATCATTATCATCAAATGGTTTCTCCTCCGCATCTCGAAATATTTTCTTGCGTTTGAAGAAGTCTTCATTATCCAAGAAATAGACTTGCATACGTGCCCCTACTACCGATGCTACTTTTATAATTAATGGGAAGTCATCCTCATTTACAATGATATTCATTCCTGAAAGGCGAACTACCTCATGTAACTTATGTCGTCTTTCATTGATTGTGCCATATTTTGGCATCAAGAGACGAATTTCCATTCCTTTCGATTGCACGTGTTGTGGCAACTGCCGCGCAATATGAGATATTTCAGTTAATGCAGTATATGGTTCCATTTCCTGCGTAACGATCAGCACTTTCGTCTTACTCATAGAACTTCTTCTATTTTTTGTTATTAGCCTGTTTTGTTAACAAAACAGCTTCTTTGAAGGTAAAAATCGAGTACACTTTATCGACAAAAAGATTAATTTTTAAACGATAAAAATTCTTCTTTCCTCATGTACATCTATTTATGTTTATACTTTTTTTAGCTCAAAAGGTCTGCAAAGGTAAGAAAATTATAGGAGAAAAAGCGTATTTGTTTCGCTTCAATTGCTTGTTTCACAATACTATTTGCGTTTTTATTTCCTTAACTTCGTCTTGTAAAAGGGAGATTTAAGAGCTTATTTTTTTTTGTTTAAAAATAAGACCCCCACAATGACGCGAGAATTGTCTTCAAGCAAAGAACTTATTCGTCGATTTAAGAGTGGCTTACGAGA
>CALGLY010000839.1 GCA_937959095.1 uncultured Saprospiraceae bacterium | reverse complement strand
ATATAAGGATTCGGATTACGCACATCTATTTCAATGTTTTGATTACTACTAAAACCATTGCCTGTCGCCTTGATATTGAAATTGGCAATACCTGCTGCTTCATCTACTTCTAGGAAAAAATCGGTGATTTGTTCACCTGTGCTGCTAAATTGTAGCTGCTTCGTTTTTTCTCCTCGAAAGCGCACCAAGCCGCTTGTTTCCTCTACTGTTACGGTTACATTTCTTACTTTCGGATCATTTGCAAAAACAGAAATAGGTAAGCGTAGTTGTTCGCCTGGCCCTAGTACACGCGGGAGCGTAGCCAATACCATTAGCGGGTTTCGGACGGGTGTGGTCACATCCACTTTACCACACGCACCGCCGCCACCTGCTGCCACGAGCATCGTTCGCACCGAACCGATATAGTTGGGCATTTGGATGGTATGCGTCGCTTTTTTGCCTGCGGCTAAATAAAATGGCCCAATATGCCGTACCACAGGTTTGAAGCGATTCGCTTGTTTTTTATCTCCATTCACTTCAATTTCGCCATCACCACCGATGCTTAGGATGCGTTGCAATTCGCCACTTTGCGCGCCTATCACATAGTCGTACATATCCCAAGTCTGCACACCTAAGGCTTCTCTTGCATAAAAAGTATTATGCGGATTTGGAGTTTTGAAATTGGTCAAATCAAGCAAGCCTTCGTCTACTAGTGCGATGGTGTACGCCATTGGTTGTCTGTTTTTTTCACTCACTTCTATTTGCACTGCTTGTTCAGGCTTCAATTCTTCTGCCATCGCTAGGACAGGCTCAAGCTTCGTTTTCGAGTTTTGAACACTTAACGGAATCACGCCATACATCCGAATCGGTAAGTCATTTTCGGTTTGATTGTGTGGCTGTATTAGTGTGACATTGGCATAAGCCGTCGGTGCCATTTCAGGCGTTGTTTTGAAACTTATGATATTATCACCCGCTTTGGTCGCTGTCCAGAAGGTTTCTAGCACGCGCGTCCCATCTTCGATACTAACTAGAGCTTGCCCCACGCTACTTGCAGGTACATTTAGCTTTACGGTTTCGCCTACTTCATATTCGTCTTTATCTGCATTGAAGGCAAGCATCACAAGAGCATCGCGGTTCGTGTTATCTTCATCGTACCAAGGCGAACCGGCATAGAAATAATCGCCTGCACAATGTCCTGTTTCGGTATCGCAGACCCGCACAAGGTAGCGTCCCCAATCATCTACTTTTAGTGTCCATTTGGCTTCGCCTTTGCTATTCGTTGTGAGGGTTTGCGTCTGTTTTGCATCGCGGTGGTTGCTGCTATTGTAGCGCGAAACATTGTCGCCACCACGCTCCCACCACCAACGCCAATTGACACGGTATACGCCCACACTAAGATTTCTACCACTCAAAGCTTGCCCTTCTGGATTGACGGCTGCAAATTCTATCGTGCCATTCTTCCCGACATCAATGCTCTTTTCGCCATATTTATTTTCAGGAATATAAAGTCCTGTATATGCTTCATAAGGATCGTATAAATAGCTTGTGGTAGAGGTGCTAAAATCGCCGCCTTGCTCAAAGGCTCTTGCTTTGAATTTCGCAAGGAGTTGTCCAGGTGCGCTTTTATTTTTAGCAATTTGGGTGGTAAAATTCGCGCTGCCTTGCCCATCTACTGCGCCTTCAAAAACGGTTTTAGGTTCGGCATTTATTTTTCGAGCAGGGTCGTCAAATTCATATTCACTAAATTTATCGAACTTGGTATTCTTTGCTTTTACGATTAGTTCTACTTTGGTGTTCAAGTTTTGTGCAGCTGCACCATGTAGCCAATTGACTTGCATATTCGCCGCCAAAGGTTCATCAGAAGCAGCTAATTTTTCTTTTCCAAAATCAATATTCACTTTCAAGCGATTCGGCTTGATGGTTTCTATTTTCAATATTTTAGTGAAGGTCGCGCCGCCTACTTTTACTTTGGCAGTCCAATTTCCTGTGGCAGCATCTGGTGTGGTAGCAGTATGTAAGGGATAGATATTGCCTATATTTTCACTCGTCGTTCGGCGTACTTGTAGCTGTCCGCGGGAATCGCTGAGTTCGTAGGTGATTGGATATTTTTTAGGCAGGTCTTTATTTTCGCTTTCTAAAATAAAATTCAAAAACAACGAATCGCCTGGTCTCCACACCCCTCTATCGCCATAAATGAAACCTTTCAGTCCCTTCTTCGTTTCTTGCCCTGCCACATCGAAGCGACTCAAGGAAAGTGAATTGCCACGCTGCATTTTCAGATAGCCGCGTTGGTCGCCTTTTCGAGCAATAATGAGGAAAGGGTCGCGCGGAAGTTCGGTCATCGCTATTCCATTCGCATCGGTCTGTACGGTTTTTAGGCTTTGCTGCTGGTAGTCTAAAAATTCTAAATTGACATTTGCCACGGGTTCTGCTGTCCGCAAATCCGTCACGATGCTTAATATGGATTTGTCTTTTCCTATTTTTCCAATAATTCCAAAATTAGACGCAATTACATTCCGTCGCACGAAACGTTCTTGGTTGTAGTAGGCAGGCTTACAAGGGTCGTCGCGTTCTTCCCAATAGCCTTGGTAATAGCCGCCATAGCCATACCAGCTTTCCCACATACTCTTGATGTTGTCGCCCTCTTCTTGCTCCACTAGAGTTTCTACCTCATTACTATTCGCATCCGCATCTCCACAAGTATAGTTCGCATATTCAGGACGGAAACCAATACTAATTTGATAAATTGCATCGGGATCATCTTGCACGAGCGGGTCTAAATCTAAGGCATATTTCGTCCAATTGGAGGTATTTGCATTGGGATTTAGACTATTTAAATCTATCTTTTTCTTGGCTATTACACGCCCTACGGGTTCTAAGTTATAAAGTCCATCCAGGTTATTAGCTTGCAAAAATTGATTGATATTATTATTAAATACCTTGAAGACTTCGACCTCTACGGCATTCAGTCCTGTCGCTTCAAAAGGAAATAATAAGCCATTGGAATTGGGTAAAACCACGCCTTCTCCCACTAGTCGCACTTGCGGTTTCATATCCTCGAAACTCATTTCCCAAGTCGCCACTTTGCCTAAGCGATTGCCATTTATATTCTTCACGCTTTCGGCTACTGTTATGGTCTGTTGCCCTAGTAGCTGCGTTTTTGGATAGACCCGCAATTCATTCCCATTGATAATATAACGTAAACTGCTGCTATAGCTTGACAATTGCACCAAACCATCCAAATTCTGATTCGCTTGCAAAGGGTCGGAAAAGAATAAGGTAAATCCTTTTTCTGCGCCTGATAAAACGGTAGCATTGGTCAAGGAAAAGTCTTTGAGGCTTTTTACGGCTACTTCGCGCTTGTCTGTTTTGCCTTTGTTTTCCCAATTCAGCGTCACTACCGAGGCATCGTTGCTACGTTCTACTTCTGCCACGGTAAAGGCATGACTCATCGCGCCCACTTGATAGTTCCAAGAAACAGGCAATTTACGTTTGCCTTGTTTTGCGGTCAAAAGGGCATCTAAATCCGCTTCGTCGAGTACATCTGCGGTATGGAGCGTGCCTGTGATTTGTTGTTTGCTGAGGTCGTTGTTATCCACTGCTTGAAGCCCTACAACGCTAAGATCAAGGTGCTGCTCACGGGTTTTGAAATCAAACACAAAGTTGTTTAGCTCTTTAGGTACATCCTCAAATAAGGAAGTCATTTCAACGGCTACGGTATATTCTGTGTTGGAAGCGAAGTTATTTTCAGGCGTAAAGCGAATACTTTGAGCATCTTCCCAAATCGCATTACCTGCCACCGAAGGCTGTATGCTAAACACTTCTGCTGCGGTTTGCCCTATCATAGCGGCATCGGCTACATCTTGTGTGAAGCGCACCCGAATCGGAGCAGCTTTGGAAATAACGCCCGATGTATAGGCATAAATATAGTTACTTACATTCTCGGAGAGTTCTGTGGTTGCTTGTTTTTTCTTACAGGCTGTGCTACTTAGCAATAGAATAGCAAATAGCAAAAACGCGTTGCAGTTGGTAGTCATTCTCATAGTGTTTGTTTTCGATTTTGTCTTTTCTAAGGAATTTTTATTTCCTATAAGTACACTAATTGAACGCAGAGACACGGAGACGCAGAGTTTTTTTTGTACATTTTTTCTCTGTACCTCTACTTCTCTTTATTCTAAAAGAAATTTTGTTGTAGTGTACTAGATAATACTACTTAAAAGCGTTTTGTGTTTCTATTGTATTGTATAAAGATAGGAAAAAATGGGTATTTGTTTTTAGAAAAAAAGGGAAGAAGGAAGTTGTTATATGGGTAGGAGCAAATTAAGGATATTTCTAAATTAAAAATGGAGAATTAAAACACAAT
>CALGLY010000838.1 GCA_937959095.1 uncultured Saprospiraceae bacterium | reverse complement strand
CCCAATTTGTCCAATTTTCATGACATCAGAATGCCAAAGAGCTGTAAAAGCAGGCTTAATTCTTTTTTTGCTTTTCAAATCAGCGAAACGTGAATAACAAGTCTAGTAAAAACAAATACAATGGACTAAGTTATTAAATTGTTTTTACTTAGGCTCAAATGTCTATAATTCCAAAAGTAATTTTAGTTTTGGAACGATAAAATATTTGTTCTCTTTTATATGAAATTGGTAAAATAAATTTATGTTTTTCAAATCTCTGGAAGAATGTCCTGCATTTGTAGCAGGCGATTTAACCCAAATCCGAGAAGTACTGCACCCTAAAAATGAAGAGGTCGATGTCAATTACAGTCTAGCTCATGCGAGCTTAGCACCTGGTACAAGCTCTGTGCCACATATCTTGCAAGAGAGTTCAGAGTTGTATTTTATACTTGAAGGCAAAGGACGTGCGTTTATAGGGGATAAATCCTTAGATATGAAAGTGAATGACTTGGTATTGATACCAAAAGGGGCGGAACAATATATCGAGAATACAGGTACTGAAACGCTGAAATTTCTTTGTATCGTGTCGCCACCTTGGTCGAAAGAACAGGAAGTAGTATTAAATAAAAGCGAATGACATATTAAATTTATAACTTCTATTTAATACTCAATCACGCTTTAGCTAGGTAAAAAGCAGAAAAAAGGTATTTTTGCTGAACTACTCTCATTTGTCTTAATAGATATGAGATGTTGGGATATAAGATTGTTTTAAGTTTTAAGGAATACTATTATATAAGTATTTAAGTTATTTTATAAAAAATCTCATATCTCTCCCGATAACTATCGGGACTTACAATCTCACATCTATAAAGGCTATTGTCTTATTAAAAAGCGGTGCATGAAAATTCTTCAACTCTGCAAAAAGTTTCCTTATCCATTAAAAGATGGCGAATCAATCGCGGTCACGCATCTAAGTAGAGCGTTGCGTGAGCTTGGTTGCGAAGTGACCTTGCTTTCGATGAATACGAGTAAGCATTTTTGCAATATTAATGAATTGCCTGCTAGTTATAATCACTATAAA
Source organism: uncultured Saprospiraceae bacterium (assembly GCA_937959095.1). Lineage (GTDB taxonomy): Bacteria > Bacteroidota > Bacteroidia > Chitinophagales > Saprospiraceae > JAAUTG01. Next base: position 2,222 of record CALGLY010000838.1, on the reverse strand, counting down.
CGCATTCATACGGTAGATGTGGATAATCGCATTCAGCCATGGGGGGCATTTCTGAATCTTTTTTCTAGTACTTCTTACCATGTTTCACGTTTCATTACCAAAGAATTTAAAGCCAAACTCATATACCTGCTTAAAACAGAGGAATACGATATCATTCAGCTCGAAACGGTCTATTTAGCTCCTTATATCCCCATTATTCGCGAATATACCGATGCGCCTGTAGTGATGCGCGCCCATAATGTGGAGCATGAAATTTGGGAACGGGTAGCTAGCAATAGTAACTTTTTGAAGAGAAATTATCTCAATTACTTGACTACCCAACTGAAACGTTACGAAATAGAGCAACTCCAAAATTATGATTTGCTAGTAGCTATCACGAAACGAGATTTGGAATTATTTCGAAAATTAGGCTACAAAAATAAAGCAATTGTCACGCCAGTTGGTATCGAGCAAGAGAAATACAAACCGAATTATGCTAGCTTTCGGAAAGCCCCTTCTATCAGCTTCATTGGAGCATTGGATTGGATGCCCAACCAAGATGGCTTGAAGTGGTTTGTGCAGGAAGTATGGCCGAGTTTGCACAAAAAACATCCTACTCTAGAACTGCACATTGCGGGACGACATACACCAAAAGATATTCTAAATTTCAATATTCCTAATGTAGAAGTGCATGGTGAAGTCCCTGATGCAAAAGATTTTATTAATCAGCACTCGATAATGATAGTGCCGTTGCTATCGGGAAGTGGTATTCGGGTAAAGATATTGGAAGGCATGGCATTGGGTAGGGTAGTGGTGACTACAAGTGTTGGGATGGAAGGAATAGATGCACGCAATGGCAAAGAAATTATGATAGCCGATAGCGTGAAAGCCTTTATGGATTGTATCCATACTTGTGTACAACATCAAAAACGCCTACAAAAAGTAGGACGACAAGCCCGACAATTGATAGAGCAAGAATTTGATAATATTGAAATAGCTACTCAACTCGCGGGAGCATACCAGAAACTAATTAAGAAAGATACCCAAGAGCATCCTTCTCCGATTTCAAATCCTTCTTAAAAATGTAACCTACTCCCTAAATTAAAAAGAAGTGAATTTTCGTTACATTTTTTCGTTTAAAATTACAAGAATTTCTTACTTTTGCAGCCGCAATAAAAAAGCCCACGTGGCGGAATTGGTAGACGCGCAAGGTTGAGGGCCTTGTGTCCTTTTTTGGACGTGCTAGTTCGACTCTAGTCGTGGGCACTTAAAAGCTTGATAATGTTACATTATCAGGCTTTTTTATTCTTGCAAAATTATTTTTTGAAGCTGCATCTCGCTATTCATTGTCTCTATTTTTAGAAAATAAAGTCCCTTTTCCATACTTCTTAATTCTAGTTGATAGCCTGTTCTTTGTATTGGCGACCAATGCTGGATTTGCTTTCCTTGTACATTAATCAAAGAAATACTCTGCAATTTTACTCCTGTTTTCGCCTCCACCCAAAGTAAACCATTACTTGGGTTGGGGTGAATCTTTAATTTAGAAGAAGTTTGATGCTCAATCGTACTGCTTATAATGCTAGTTGCTTGACAGCTTTCCTGTATAGTAGTTAGTGTTTTTTCATAAGCACTATTCACAATGTCATGGATGGCATCAATACAAATTTCGGTTTCAGGAAGATGTTGAAAATAAATTCGTAGGAAAAGTCTTTGCTCAAAATTTTGTGGTAATGCACTAGAAGTTGCTGTAATTCCTACAATCCTATTGCCTCCCCACTGTAGTTTCATATTCTCCTGTCCTAGCGGAATGACATTACTGATTTTTGCTGCCGATAATTCCAAATCGAAGGCTACAATCGCTGCATCAGGCGACAAATAATGGATGTCTACATAACCCTCTTCGAGATTAATAGCATTCAATTGAAGACTTACATTTTGGTAGATATTCGTATAACCACTCGGAAATAAGCAGTGTTGATACGCTGCTAAAATTTCTAATTCACTCGATTCCATGCATTCTTGTAGTAATGCTGCATCGTAGATAGATAGTCGGTTGTCACCATTCAAGTCATAACAGCGTTCTGCTTTGGTTTCGGTAGCCACTATTTGCTGCATATAGGTTTTGGTATCGCTATTATTTAGTGAAAAATCATTATTGATATCCCCAAAACTACCATTACCACCACATATTCCATTGCAATCTATTTCTGCACTACCTCGCACTTCCCCGAAACAATCAACAT
>CALGLY010000837.1 GCA_937959095.1 uncultured Saprospiraceae bacterium | reverse complement strand
AAAGTCAAACCTTCTTGCTGTCCTGCACGGATCAGTTGCGGACGATAGATCTCAAAATCATTGACATACACGAGATTTTCATCGTAATTTCCACCGCGTACATTGTATTGCGAACTCAATTCTCCCCCTGTGCCGCTGCTTGTTCCTAGCGCGATGTGAGGCAGCACGCTTTCCAAATTCCCCGTAGTCGTAGGCATCAGTTGCATCACTTCCACATCCTGCATAATCATGCCACCACTTTCGATTTTGCTGCTTGTCACTACTACTTCCAATTCAGATTCAATCGGGCTTAATTCTACACTCACCTGTCTTCTACTCCCAATTGGCATCGGATTTATGGTAGCATAAGCAGGCTTATAGCCCGTGAGGGTGAAGGTCAATTCTACTTTCTCTTTGGCAGGTATTTTGATGCTATAAATGCCTTTTAGGTCAGAATCAACCGCATTGGTTGTACCTTCAATATAGACCGTTGCCAACTCAATCGGTTTATCGGTGAGTCCATCGGTGATTGTTCCGAAGACGGTAGCTGTATTTTGTGCCTGCGCGCTATATGTGAGCAGCAACAAACAAGCAAATAGTGTGTGTTTGAACATAATTTTGCACTGTGGGAGTAAATTCATACGTGTATAACTGTGAGTTTATGGTCTTATTGTTTTTTCTAGCACGAATGTAGTAAAGCTAAGGTAACTCCCAAGAATAAATTGCTCAATTTTAGGGTAGTTATTTTTTCTTCTGATAAATATTCAAAAACCGCGTATAGCCTAGCTACATAAGGTTTTTTTAAGATTTATCAGGAGGAAAAAGAGTAGCATAAAATGTGCAATTTATTCTTGGGAGTTACCTGAAATTGCTTTCTAGTGGTTTTTATCGTAATTTAGCTTACAAATCAATTTTTTCATGACCGTACTAACGAAAAAGATAGGCATACAAGAGTTTCTTCAACTCGAACTTCCCGATAATTCGACCTATTTTTATGAACTCATAAACGGAGAACTTGTGCATAGAAATACCCCTTCTGGCGAGCATCAAGAGGTACAGTCTAATTTACTAGAACAATTAATCCCTTTTATTCTTTCTAAGAAATTAGGCAAATTATACACTAGCCCTACAGCAGTAGTATTGAATGAAGATACCGTGATAATTCCTGATCTAGTTTTTCTAAAAAAAGAAAATCGTCACAAATTCGACGCAGAATGGGGCATCAAAGGCGCGCCCGATTTGGTAGTTGAAATCGTATCTCCTTCTTCTTTTAAATTAGACCGTTTTGAAAAAAGGAGCTTATACCTCGAAAATGGCATTCCAGAATATTGGATTGTTGACCCTAATTATCGCTCCATAGAAATCCATAGTCTACGCGATGGACGCTACGAAATTTCTGCTTTTGGGGTAGAAGAGGAAAGCGTTACTTCCGAAGTATTAGTAGATTTTGAGTTGAAAGTAAAAGACGTATTTTTAAAGTAGGATTTTGATACCTTTGCCCTGAAAATCATAATGAAATGTCACTTTTTCAAACCTATTTCCAATTAGGCTTAGAACATATTGCCGATTTGAATGGCTATGATCACATTCTATTCATCATTGCTTTGTGCGCGGTCTATCGCTTGGCGCAATGGAAAGAAGTCCTAATTTTAGTGACCGCCTTCACCATTGGGCATTCTGTCACATTAGCATTAGCCGCTTTAAATGTCCTTGTTTTTCCACCTGATGTGATAGAGTTTCTAATTCCTGTTACTATCATTGCAACTGCAATCGTCAATGTGCTTCCTAAACGGACTAGAGACCGAAAAGTGCAAGGAAACTATTGGCTAGCTTTGTTTTTTGGATTTATACATGGTTTAGGCTTTTCTAATTTTTTTCGGTCGATGCTAATGGAAGGCGAATCTTTGGTGCAGCCGCTATTGGCATTTAATGTAGGTGTAGAAGTAGGGCAACTTTTTATCGTGGCAATTGTCCTTAGCGTAGCCTATTTCGTGATGAATATCCTAAAAGTGCAGCAGCGCGACTGGACAATTTTTATATCTGGTGCAGCGGCAGGCATTGCATTTATACTAATGTTAGATGCAAAATTTTGGTAGTCTTTTTTGATTGTGCAATCGTTGAATTGAACCTTCAGGTTTCTAAAACGATTCCACAATTCCACAAATACAAACACTATGATCTGGTTTATTGACTGGAACCCAAGTCCTGAAATTATTTCTATTGGCAGTTTTTCACTGCGTTGGTATAGCCTGTGTTTTGTAGCAGGTTTTGGTATTGGCTTTTTTATTATGAAAAGCTTTTTCAAACGCGAAAATATCCCCTATGAATGGCTCGATAGCTTGTTGATGTACTTGGTATTGGCCACTATCATCGGTGCGCGCCTAGGGCATTGCCTCTTCTATGATTGGGATTATTTCAGCGACCATATTCTAGAAATGTTTTTGCCTGTGAAATTTGAACCCGAATTTCAATTTACAGGCTTTTTAGGCTTAGCGAGTCATGGCGGTGCCTTGGGTATTTTGGTAGCAATGTGGCTGTTTTCCAAGCGTATTTCCAAAAAACCAATGCTTTGGATACTCGACCGCGTGCTTGTACCTACCGCGCTAGCCTGTTTCTTTATCCGTATCGGAAACCTAATGAACTCTGAAATCGTAGGTAGCAAAACTGATGCCTCTTGGGGCTTCATTTTCCGACAATTGGGTGAAGATTTTGCACGACATCCCGTGCAGCTATACGAAGCCATTGCCTATTTCGGTATATTTTGGGTACTCTATTATATGTATTGGAAAACCGATGCACGCAAGCATCTTGGACGACTCTTCGGAATGTTTTTTGTGCTAATGTTTAGTGCGCGGTTCGTGATAGAATTCTTCAAGCGCAGCCAAGGAGGCTTTGAATCTGCCTTCGGCAATATCTTAAGTACAGGGCAATTATTGAGTATTCCCTTTATCTTGGTTGGTCTGTTTTTCCTCTTCCGAAAAACCAAAACTATAGCAGCATAAATAAGAGTTAGGCAATTCACAAGAATAAATGAAATAATTTATTTTTGCGAATTGCCTAGTACTCTGTCATTTCATCCTTGACAGAGCACTAGATAGTCTTCCGACAATAATCAAAGCACTATCCATTTTACAAACGCCCTGCATTCACTTGCTTATCCGCATAATCTACGGCACGGGCGGTGAGTGCCATATAAGTAATGCTTGGATTCTGCGTACCCGCACTCGTCATGCAGGAGCCATCCGTCACGAATACATTAGGTACATCATGTAGCTGATTCCATTTATTCAGTACACTTGTTTTTCTATCGCGTCCCATGCGGGCTGTTCCCATTTCATGTATGCAAGCTCCAGGCGCGGTAGCATCATTGTAGGAATAGATGTTTTTAGCACCTGCTGCTTCTAGCATTTCTTCGGCACAAGTCACACCATCGAGGCGCATAAGGCGTTCATTTTCTCGTAGCTTCGCATCGAAGGTAATGATAGGCATTCCGTGCATATCCAATTTATCGAAATTGAGGAACATCTTATTTTCATGATACGGCAGCAATTCGCCAAAGCAAGTCATCGCTACATGATACGGGCCTGGCTTAAAGATCGTCTCTTTCAACTCTGCCCCGATTACGCCTTGGGGTTTATTCGGGCCTCTATGTGCGCCACCTTGATAGCCAAAACCACGTACATAATCGCTACGGCGCGTAGCTTCATCAATATTTCGGAACCGCGGAATGTAGAAACCTACGGGTTTGCGTCCTTTATAATATTTATCTTCAAAACCCTCTAGTTCTCCCGATGCACCCATGCCATAATGATGATCCATCATATTATGCCCAAGTTCGCCACTCGCATTTCCTAGTCCATCAGGGAAGGTTTCGGAGCGACTATTTAGCAAAATAGCCGTTGAGCCAATCGTGCTGGCATTACAGAAAATGATACGTGCTTCATAGACCAATTCTTCGCCTGTCTCTGTGTCCTTCACGCGCACGCCGCTTGCTTTACCTGATTTTTTATCAAAAATAATTTCATGCACAATGCTATGTGTCCGAATGCTTAAATTGCCCGTTTCTTCTGCTACAGGCAAGGTCGCAGAAAGACTACTAAAATACGCGCCATACGGACAGCCTCGCACACAACGCGCTCGGGTTTTGCATACGCCACGCTTTCCCTTGTGTAAATCAGGTTTATATTCAGAAAGATTGGCAACACGCCCTGGTGTCACTACGCGCTGCGGGTAGATATTAGCAATGGATTCGCGCATATGCTGTTCCGCGCAATTGAGCTGAAAAGGCTTCAAAAACCGACCATCAGGCACTTGTTTAAGTCCTTCTTTTTGCCCACTTACGCCTACGAAGGTTTCCACATAATCGTACCAAGGTTCTATATCTTTATAACGAATTGGCCAATCTACAGCAATACCTTCTTTAGCATTAGCTTCAAAATCAATGTCGCTCCAACGATAGCAATGCCGCCCCCACATAATGGAACGCCCGCCGAGGTGATGTCCTCGAATCCAATCAAAGCGTTCTATTTCATCGTAAGGGTATTCATCGTCTTTATTGATGAAATGTTTGTGGTCTTCGCGTACCCACCAATGCAAGCGGTTTTGTTTGAAATAATGCTTTGCGATTTCTTCGGCAGTGACCATATTTTGATTTGGTAAATCCCAAGGGGCATAGCCTGCGGTTTTGTACGCGCCATGCGTCACCTTGCCTCCGCGCTCTAGCACGAGGGTTTTGTAGCCTTTTTTGCACAATTCCATGGCTGCATAACCACCACTTATCCCCGAACCTATCACGATAGCGTCATAGGTGTAATCATTTTGTCCTTCTACTTGAAAATTCATATTGCCCATGCTTTTCCACCTGCTTCCGCTAAGGAAATACATGCCTCATATTCGCCTGGCACAGGTAAGTAATTTAAAAATTCTTTTCCCACTCGTTCGCTTGATAAGTAATAGGCTATCGTTTGCTGTTTTATGTCCAAATATGCACTCTTCACAACTTCCAATTCCTCGCCTTCTGCTTGCTCCAATTCTTTCAGTAGCACAAGTTGTTTTTTATTTCCTAAGCTATCGAAACTTTTGCCGCCTGCAGCTTCTTTGAGATGTGTATTTAGTGCGGCAAAGCTTGTTCGAAATTCCAATTGATCCTCTTCCGCGTAGACATTCAAAAGCATTTTATCCAATACCTGATGTGCGCCTACTTGTATAGCAGACGGACTATCGGTTTTTGGTAAGATGGTGTTCATCAAGTGTTTTACTACGCCAAATTCTTCTTCTTTGAAAAATTCGGGAATATAATTATCATCGAAATCGCTTTGGCAGCCTACTAAGAAGGCACTCGCCAAGGGCGCACTCACGGCAGCACCTGTAGCGAAAGCGGTGTATCGCAAAATCTCTCTTCTTGTCATATTTATATGTATATCTAAACAAGATAGGAAAGAATATTTTACCAAGAGAAATCAAAGCGAAATTTTATCTTTATTTTGAATAAAGTCTTACACCTGAAATAGTTTGGTTTGAATTTCTATTCAAACCGAAACGTGTTATCGAAACTCCGTTTCGCATGTCACTTTTATCTAATTTATTCTTGTGAGTTACCTAAAGTATAGTGGGACGAAACAGAGTTTCGAGGACACATTCAGGCTTGAATAGAAATTCAAGCCAAACAGACATTACCTATCTGGGTAGTAATTCTTGTGAATTGCCTAAAGTTGTTGCAAACGTTCCAACAGCCATTCCTTCCCAATTAGATTTTCTTCCTTTTCGATGCGGGTTCTACATTTCGTACGCTCTGCTTTATCATAGGGATTCAATTGATATAATCGTCTAGTATAGCCAATGATATTTAGGTAATGCGGATAGTGATAAATATCCTTTTTTTGCCGACGGATGTAATTGCTCATTGCTTGCAGATGCGAATCGAGAACCTCCCACTCGCCTTGTTCATAGTAAATTTTCAGGAGTAAGGTTTTGGCACTCAAAGCGAGCATGATGTTTCGGTAATTGAAATGCTGCAAGTGTTCGAGGGCTTGTTTATAATTTTTTCGGGTATAGGCAAGTATCGCAGCATTGAGACTGAATGTATTTTCCTTAAAATTCTTTTCGAGGCAATCTTTGTAGGTATGTATAAAGCTTTCTCCCCATTCCAAATCGCCTGCTTTGGCAGCTATCCGCACAATATTGCTATAGGTAAATCGAGAGAGCATTCCGTTTTCCAGTAGCGAATTGGAGCGCAAGCCTTCTTTATATAAATCCAATATTTCGCCCTGATAGTATAAGTTGCCTTTATTGATTCCCCGAATACAATGATTAATGAGC
>CALGLY010000836.1 GCA_937959095.1 uncultured Saprospiraceae bacterium | reverse complement strand
GTTTTATTTTTTTAATGTTCATGGATACGGGTGTTTAGTATTGTTTTGTTTTTCTGTATGAGGATTCAAATAATAATTTCCTCATTCCTTACTAATGACAACTGTAAAACTATAAAAGCTGCTTAGTTGTTGCTCTTTATTTGCTAAACTATTGTTAATGGTTCTTAATATTTATTAAAAGATGTCAATATTCGAGAAAGCGGAAAGCCGTAGATATGCCCGCCATTTTGTTTTACCTGAATTTGGGAAGGCTGGGCAAGCAAAACTCAAAGCAGCAAACGTACTAGTGGTTGGTGCAGGTGGCTTGGGCAGTCCTGTTCTGCTTTATTTGGCTGCCGCAGGCGTAGGACATATCGGCATTATTGATGATGATGTAGTAGATGAAAGCAATCTGCAACGTCAAGTTCTCTACACGACCGAAGACATTGGCAAACCTAAAGTAGAAATTGCAAAGCAGCGCATTCTAGCACTCAATCCGCATATTAAAGTCACGACCTATCAAACACGTTTGGAGAAAGAAAATGTATTCGACATTCTGCAAGAGTATGAAATAGTAGCGGATGGGACGGACAATTTTGCTACGCGCTATCTCGTGAATGATGCTTGTGTTATCGCCAATAAAATCAATGTATTTGCTTCCATTTTTCGCTTTGAAGGGCAAGTTTCGGTTTTTAATTACTTGAATGAAGACGGCACACGCGGCACCAACTACCGCGATCTTTTCCCTGAACCACCCGCCGCAGGAAGCATCCCCAACTGTGCAGAAGGCGGTGTGCTAGGCGTATTGCCGGGTATCGTGGGTAGTATGCAAGCCAATGAAGTGATAAAAGTAATAACAGGTATCGGCAAGCCACTAAAGGGACGCTTGTTCCTGTTCGATGCGGCAAACTTCACAAGCAATACCATCAAAATACCTAAAAACCCGAACTTAGTAATTGATGCCCTCACAGACTATGAAATCGCTTGCGCTGTACCACAACAAGAAATCAGTGCCGAAGAGCTAAAAAAACTACTTAATCAAAAAGCAAACATCCAACTGATAGATGTGCGCGAGACTTGGGAATATGAAGCGGAAAACATCGGAGCAAAATTGATTCCTTTGGGAGAAATAGCCGCGAATCATTCCAAAATCGCCCGCGACAAACAGGTCATTATTCATTGCAAAAGTGGCGCACGTAGCGCACAAGCAATCGAATTGCTAGAGCGCGATTTTGACTTTACGAATTTATATAATTTGAAAGGTGGCATAATGGCAATGTAGAATGTGGCTTACTATTCCAGCAGATAATTTTTGTTGGATTTGAATTTCTATTCAAGTCAAGCTTACCCAAGTAGTAACCTACATTCTACATTACATCCTTTTTAGAAATCTCCATAATAAACCTGAAAGCAAGGCAACTTCAGTTCATCGCGCCACATATTGACTACTTGATTTCGGTCATCTAAGATGAACTCTACTTGATATTTGCCCGCAATATTTTGGTCGTATAATTCACGCTTAAAAATTGAATCTTTACGCGAATCTTTCATAGGACGCATTCGCAATAAATCATATTCAATTTCATGTTTTGTTAACCAGCGCAGCGTTTCTTCTTGGTATTCATCACTTCGCCCAGATAGTAGCAAAATGGCATAGCCTAGCTTTTTATAGACCTCTAAAATATGCGCTACAGGCTGATTCAAACCATCTTCTTCGCACTTAAACGCCATGAACGGGTTCCGTCCATTGAGCAAGGCCAATGTCCCATCCAAATCACAAACAATTGCCTTTGGCAGACTTTCATCTTGTTCCGAATAGCGTCCTTCTCCGCTATAGAATTGGCGGTGCATTCTACGGATCACCTTCTCCCCTACTTGTTTTTCGCGCTTGCTGTCTCGCTCTAGACATTCGGCTAAGGTAGCTTCCATTTCTTTGATTTCTACCCGAATATCCTGTTCATGTTCTTTCGCAAATTCCTGCGCGATTTGGCGAATCCGAATCTCATTTTTATCCGAAAGATTCGTGTCATCCACTATTACGTGTTTCCCATCTTTCAAAGCTTCCACAATAAGAATATCGCGCATTCTTTTTATGAATTTTTCATTGCCTTTGCTCGTATGCTTCACATCGAACATCGCGCGCATATCATCTCGATTGATACGCTTATACCTATTTGGGTTATCAGCAACTAATTGCTTCGCATAGGTTGATTTTCCGCTGGCAGGTAAGCCACGCATTAGGATAATTTTTTTCATATTCTTTGATCAGAATTTTCAGAATTACAGGATTTTCAGAATTTTTCTTTTGGAGAATCTTCGATTCTCTAACAATTTCTAGCAGAAATCGAAGATTTAAAATTCTGAAAATCCCTATTCGTCCATTGTTATTTCCAAACATTTTTAAATACCTTATCGTTCCGTAATTAAAGCATAATCTAACGTGCAGTTATTTCGTTATGAAATCAAGCCAGTTAGCCAATTGGTTTAGAGCATGTTTGGAATTTTCAGTTCATAAAAATTCCAAACATGCTCTTATATAAGTAAATCGGACATGAATATAGCAATTAAATCCTTTCTCTATCTTAGTTTTTTCCTGGTGTCTTTCGGAATGCAAGCACAGCGATGCGGCATGCATACACAAGACTTATTGCAGCTAACGCAACGCCTGCAAAGCAATAAAGCAAGCCTACAAAACGGCCTGATAGAGCAACGAATGGAAACCCAATATG
>CALGLY010000835.1 GCA_937959095.1 uncultured Saprospiraceae bacterium | reverse complement strand
TGGTGATTTTATCGCGATGCGACTTACGGAACAAGTACATACTACTATTTCGGGGCTTTCAGAAGGTATCTTTTGGAATTTCAAAGAAAAAAAGATAGCCGATGACTTGCTCGACTATTTTGACTTTGAACAAAACCTACTTGCAGATGTCGCTCCTACTTTCTCTGTGACAGGCACAGTAACAAGTAATGCTTCTATACAAACAGGCTTGGCTGCGGGTACGCCTGTGAGCTACCGAGCGGGTGATCAACCTAATAATGCAGTCTCCCTAAATGTACTACGTCAAGGTGAAATAGCTGCTACAAGTGGCACATCGGGTGTAGTATATGGTATCGTGGATAAGCCGTTATATGATGAACAGTCGCGGGTGAATGCCTTCGCACATGTCAATTATGAAGAAAATTTTGATCGCATTGGCATTTTACTTTGCATCAATGGAGCAGGTATACAATATAGTTGGATAAAACAACAAATAGCTAGAAGCGGGCGCAGCTACGAAGATATGGACAGAATGGCTGCTACCGTTCCTGTGGGAGCAGAGGGGATTTGTTTGTTGCCTTTCGGCAATGGGTCGGAACGGATCTTTGAGGATCAGAATTTAGGGTCGCACATTTTCAATTTACAATTCAATAGGCATACAAGAGCGCATCTATTTCGGGCTTCTCTGGAAGGAATTGCGTTCACCTTTGTGCATGGCATCAATATTTTGAAGAAGATGGGGCTGCAAGTGGATGTAATTCGAGTGGGAAATGATAATATGTTCCAATCCGAGATTTTTGCAAAGACTGTAGCAACTTTATTAGGTAGTCATATTGAGGTAGTAGAAACCACTGGTGCTATTGGGGCAGCTAGGGCAGCAGGTGTAGGTACTACTATTTATACCTCCTTAGAAGAAGCCTTACAAGGCGTTCAGCCAACTATTTTGCATGAACCTATTTTAAATTATGGCTTATGTTCTCAAGCTTATAGTTATTGGCAAGCATCACTTAATAAAATGCTACAGCAATCGCCCGAAAATTCAAATACTAATAAATTACTAAAAACACAGCGCGACCAACTCCATAAGGAACTAAAAGAAAAAAGCCAATTACTTAGCTCACAGAGTATTCAATTAGCATCGCAAAAGGATACCCTTAATGCTATTAATAATGATCTTCAAAAATTACTCAAGACTAGAGCTAGTGTAGAAACCGTAAAAGAAAAACTAAAAAAACTAAAAAAGAAAGTAGATACTCAAATAGAGAATCAAGAAAATCGCGAACCATTTGAGGAACATCTCAATATTTTTCAGAATGATTTTTCTAAAAAATTAAAAGCGCACTGTCCTAGCCTATCGTATGAAGAATTAAAAATGTGTTCGCTTCTAAAAATACATCTCAGCAGCAAAGAAATCGCAACGGAGATGAATCTATCCATCCGTGGTGTAGAAACCAAACGCTATCGCCTTCGCAAAAAACTAGATTTACCTAAAGGACTCAATTTAATAGATTTTCTTGAACGTTTTTAATCTCTAATTTACTGCTTCAAGATTTTCATAGACCACCACTTCTTTTTGTGTCTTATCATCAACACATATTCGTCAGCAGACCACTGCGAGACATCAATGCTATGATTCCTGCTTTTATAACGACGATTATACTTACTTCTGCCATTCATTTCAAAAATTGGTGCTATGCACCATAATAATATCGCCTGTGGAGGCGGTATTTATAGCTATTCTTAAACTCGTGAAATCGGCAAGAAAACCTGCTGCGGAGGAAACCGTCCATATTTTTTGGGCAGATAGGGAATAACAGCACAAAACTGCCACGCTTAATGCGATAATTGTTTTCATATTATTGGTATTTATAAGTAGCATTAAGTCGCTACTTAATTTTGCAATTTATATGAAAGGGTCAGTTTTATGATAATCAAAGTTATAGCTACTTTTGATGCGTGTCAAGGAAGAGATGAAGTAGTTCGTCATTTTTTTGAAACGTAGAAGTGCAAGAACATTAAGGCTTTAATCCTTTTCAATAATTTTTCCCTATGTTTATCTTGCATTATATCCATTCTCTTCACGACAAAACAAGACAAAAATGAAAAGACGAGACTTTATCAAAAATACGGCTGCCCTATCCTCTATGGCTTTAATTGCTTCTTGTAAAACGACTCAATTAGGCGCGGATACTCGTTTACGAACCGCTCATATCGGTGTGGGCGGTATGGGAATGGAAGATTTGAAAGCTATGGCTTCGCATCCTCAAGTTGCAGTGACGGCACTTTGCGATGTGGATGCCAACCGACTGGAAGCCGCCCATAAACTCTTCCCTAATGCAAGAACCTTTGCAGATTATCGAGTCATGCTGCGCGAATTGAAAAACGGGATTGATGCAGTAGTGGTCTCCACACCTGACCACACACACGCGCCTGCTTCCATGATGGCAATGGAAATGAATAAAGCGGTGTATTGCCAAAAACCACTCACGCATCATGTAAGCGAAGCACGTGCGATGGCAAAAATAGCAAAGGATAAAAATCTTATCACCCAAATGGGCATACAGGTACATTCCTTTTATGACTATAAATTAGCGACTGATTTGATTCAATCGGGAATCATCGGTAAGGTGCGTTGTGTACGTGCTTGGTCGCCCAAAAATTGGGGCTACGATGGCGCAGCACCAGCAGGCAAAGATCCGATTCCATCTTCTTTGGATTGGAATTTATGGCTTGGCACTTCGGCGGAACGTCCGTATAAAGAAGGCATTTACCATCCAGGTAATTGGCGAAAATTAGTAGATTATGGCTGTGGTACGCTTGGTGATATGGGCGTTCATATTTTCGATACACCTTATAATGCGCTCGCGCTTGATGTACCCCGCACCATCACAACTAACTGCCGAAAGCCTAATGGTTTTGGCTTTCCAGAAAACAATGTGGTGACTTATGAATTCCCAGGCACAAAATACACGGCAGATAGCCTGAAATGGGTTTGGTACGACGGGGCAGGCGCACCTGATACCCATGAAGACTTGGTTTTGCCGAATGGTGATAAACTCCCAGAACAGGGCGCAATGTTTATGGGCGAAAAAGGGCGACTCCTACTCCCCCACTTTATGGAATTGCCTCGCTTGATTGTAGATGGAAAATACAAAGAAATAGACCTTTCTGCTACGCCGCCGCCAGCTACACGCGACTATACCAAAGAAAGCGAAAAACACTACCATCAATTCGTAGATACTTGCTTGGGTAAGGATAGCTGTACT
>CALGLY010000834.1 GCA_937959095.1 uncultured Saprospiraceae bacterium | reverse complement strand
CTGCCAATCAATACATAGTTCGCGCCACTTCCTTTGGGCAATTGGGCGGCTACGCTTTCATCTATAAGGGTCAGTTCTTCTGCTGCTGCATAATTTCCCAAGAGTCGCTGCAAAATAGAAGTTGCATAAGGATCAGAAGTGGAGTCATCGTAGGTTTCGCGCCAATCATAGTCGGTCTGTTGCTGCCATAGCATATACATGCCCGCTAAAACGAGCAGTAATATCCCCGTGATGATTAGATTGCGCTTCATAGATTATATTTAATGAGCCAAATTTTGAATAGAAAATGAGTGAATAAGAAAACTTAGTTTATAGTGTAGTTAATAGACCTTAGGAACGCGAAAAAAATAAATGTACATTTATTTTTTTCGCGTTCCTTATTCACTCCTTCAAAATTCAAAATTTGCTCATTGAAAACTTAGATAGTTCTAGTAGCATCAAACGCTTCCAAGTAATCCGCTACTTTTCGTAGGAACGATCCCCCTAAGAAACCATCCACTACGCGGTGATCGTAGGAAAGCGAGAGGAACATCATTTGGCGCACTGCTATCACATCGCCATATTCCGTTTCCATCACCGCAGGCTTCTTTCGGATTGCACCTACAGCTAAAATTGCTACTTGTGGCTGATTGATAATCGGTGTACCCATCACGTTTCCGAATGTTCCTACATTGGTTAGTGTAAATGTACCACCTTGTATATCTTCTGGCTTTAACTTATTAGCACGTGCGCGCCCTGCGAGGTCGTTCACGGATTTCGTTAAGCCCAATAGATTTTTATGATCGGCATTTTTGATAACTGGTACAATAAGATTGCCCGAAGGCAATGCTGCAGCCATACCTATATTTATATCATTTTTCTTGATAATCGTTGTTCCTTCTACCGATGCATTTATCATCGGGAAATCGCGGATGGCTTGTGTTACCGCTTCTATGAAAATGGGGGTGAAGGTAATCTTCTCTCCGTGCTTCGTTTGGAACTCCTTCTTCACTTTATTTCTCCAATTCACAAGATCGGTTACGTCTGCCTCCACGAAGGAAGTAACGTGCGGAGAGGTATGCTTCGACATCACCATGTGGTCAGCGATGAGTTTCCGCATTCTATCCATTTCTATCAGTTCCACATTACCGCTTGCTTGCACAGGCTTAGGTGCAGCTTTTGGTGCAGCGGTAGTAGCAGTTTGTACTGGCGTAGCTGTTACCGTTGGTTGTTGCATCACGATAGTTGTTCCACCATTTTTCTTTTGCTGCACATAGCTCAATATATCATGCTTGGTGACACGACCTT
Organism: uncultured Saprospiraceae bacterium; assembly: GCA_937959095.1. Lineage (GTDB taxonomy): Bacteria > Bacteroidota > Bacteroidia > Chitinophagales > Saprospiraceae > JAAUTG01. The sequence goes on along the minus strand of CALGLY010000834.1, from coordinate 9,726 downwards.
GTGCGCCAGTACCTGTTATTTGCTCTAGTTCTATGGTGCTGACATTTTCTTGCGTTGCAATATTTCGCACCAATGGCGAATAGAAACGTCCTTTTGAATCGGTACGTGCTGCAACACCTGCTACTGCTGGTATCGCTACAGGCGTTGGATTGGATGATGGCACACCATTCGATGCTGGTGCTGGTGCAGCAGCAGGCGTTTCAGCCACCACACTAGGGGATGCTTGCACACTCGCGCTAGCTTCGGTCTCTATGATTGCAATCACTTTACCGATTTCTACTACATCATCTTCCTTATATAGAATTTCCTTAATCGTACCAGAGATAGGAGAAGGTACTTCTGAATCTACTTTGTCGGTTGCAATTTCCAAAATGGTTTCATCCTCTTCCACGGTGTCCCCTACTTGCTTCACCCATTTCAAAATTGTTGCTTCAATAATACTTTCGCCCATTTTAGGCATTACCAATTCTACTTGAGCCATTTTAATTTGCTTTTATGCGCCTTTCTCGAAATCTTTAAAACGCTCACTGGATTCAAAGACTTTATTAGGCAATATAATTTGGTTAGTGCTATTGCTAAATTTTGCACAAAAGTAACTAAATCTAGCAAAGATTAGGCGTAGTATTAGCTTAAAATGTCCAATTTATTAATAGGGATTGTCTTAGTGAAAAGGACAAACATAAGGGGGGAAGTTATTTGCTTGGTTTTGCCTAAATTAATAAAACTCTTAAACGTATTTTTTCTAAAAAACATTTGTCACCTTATGAAGGTTACTTTTTTTCTTACAAAAAAATGAATTTCTCGCTAAAAAGTACAATCTTTAGGTATTAGCTTTTTTTGAATATTGTATCCAATATAAAGTGATTTATTAACTTTCATTAGGTAATTCAACGTTAATAAACGTCCATAATTTAGGCTAGTCATTTTTTCTTCTAATAAATTTTTAAAAAACCCATATAGCATAACTACATAAGGCTTTTTTAAGGTTTATTAGATGGAAAAAGAACAGTATAATATGTGTGTTTTCTTATTGGGAGTTACCTTAGCAAAATAATGAACTTGCTTTCACCTATTAGGTAGGTATCTTACAAAAAGAAACTATTTCATCCATAATTATATAAGTTTGGATGAAAAACAGAATAAAAGAACAGTTAAGGCATAAACTAAGGGAGATTATTGTACACTTTATCGTTTTCCTACGTCACAATTTTGCATTGTTATCAAAAAAAAATGTTGATATTTTGAAAGACTTAACTGAACTTCGTAATAATAAAGGCAATGTAAATAAATCGTGCAACAGCATGCACGCAGAAAAGCTAAAAGACATGTTAGTAGTAAACACAATCACTAGTCACCTAGAACAGATGTTCTATGAGTTAAAAGACGATCCTGATCTTTGGAGTGAGTGGGAACCTTACTTCAACACCTATCTAGGCAATGAACTCTTTCGGCAAAGCTGGGAACAAAATCAAAGTCAATATAAGACTAGTTTCAGAACCTATGTGAATAGTCGATTGGATTAATATCTCTTTTTTATTCCTTCCTATAAGTAGTGTATTAAGCAGTATATTATAAACTTATTCCTTACACATTCCTAAGTGTTTCGTAAATTCGCATTTATGAACATTATATTTTGGTGTCAACTATTAAAAAGAAGATACTAAAATTTGATATTTGAAGTAGAGAAACAAAGTTAAAATATTCTAGATATTAGGTGTATTTAATACACTGCAACAGAAAAAAATTTGCATTTATGACTGCTTCTTTTTCCAGTCTTCTTCGTTCCAAAATCGGGCTTCATAACCAGTTATGTTCCCAATTTTGCGCCTCGAATACTAAAAAAATAAGCTTAGTCAAAATACAAATAAATTTTTGTTACAGTGTATTTAATTATTTAATGAAATAGATTATTTTAATTTTGATTAATCATTTACTTGAATTTAATCATATTAAGATATGTACCGATTAGTAGCGAGTTTAGTATTGAGTCTTATAGTATTTGGACTTGGGAATGCACAAAATGTATCCAACATTTATGTATTCGATATGGTGCAAATGAAGGATAAGCTAAATGATAAATTTGTATTTAGCAATCCAAGATACGTTACCGAATTTAATGAGAAAGGATATAATAACCAACCAAGGTTTTTTAACGATTCCGAATTATATATCACTTGTCAGTATCCATATACCGATCAAACAGATATTTATTTGCTTGATTTTAAAACTAAAAAGAAATATCAAGTTACAGAAACCTTAGAAGCGGAATATTCCCCAACCTTGATGCCTGATGGCTACAACTTCTCGGCAGTACGCACAGAAGGAGATGGCGTACAACGCCTATGGGAATTCCCTGTAGATCGCTTAGAAGATGGCAAACCCATCCTAAAGTATCAAACGAATATCGGCTACCATCACTGGATAAATAGCCGCCGTATTGCACTCTTTATCGTGGATGAGCCAAACTATTTAGCAATAGCCAATGCCACTACGGATGAACTTAAGCGATTATCTACAAATATTGGACGTTGTTTTCAGACCAACCCGACGAATGGAAGGCTTTCATTCATTCATAAAGTGACGGATCGCACTTGGTACATCAAGGAAATGGATGCCTATTCGCCTACCAATAGTTCTGATATAGTAGCAACGACTTTACCGAATAGCGAAGATTTCGTGGTAACTAGAGATGGTACCTACATTATGGGGCGTGGCAGTAAATTATTTAAATACCATCCTACCAAAGACGGGGACAAAGGCTGGCGCGAAATTGTAGATTTGCGAAGCTATAACATTCGTAATATTCGCCGCTTAGCCTTGAGTGATAATGGAAAAATAGCCATTGTGAATGAAGGAGAAGCTTTAGGGCAGTATTAATGGATAATTGAGAATGGGTAATTGAATCATTTTGACTTCCTTTCAATTATCCATTCTCAAGTATTGAGTTTTCTCATTTCTCGCCTCAAATACAAATAGGTAATCGTTGCCGCCAATACATCTGCAACAGGAAAGGCAAACCACACCCCATAGATACCAAAGTAGCGCGGCAATAGAAAGATAAGCGGAATCAAGAAGAAACCTTGCTTACTCAAAGTCAGAAATAAAGCAGGTAATGCTTTCCCAATCGCTTGGAAATAAGCCGAACCAATCAATTGAATACAAATAAGCGGCATCGCTATGAAGCTTGCTCGGAGGGCAGGGGTAGTGCGGCGAAGCAGTTCTTCTTCCGTAGTAAAAATACTGACCAAAGCAGGCGTGAAGACCATAATAAGCGTAAATAATAAAATGGCAAGTGCTGTACCAGAACGTATTGCTATTCGTATTACTTCTCGAACTCTATCAAATTTTTCTGCGCCATAATTAAAGCCAGCAATGGGTAAAAAACCCTGCGTGACCCCTAGCACAGGGAAATTAGCAATCATCATAAAACGAGTAATGATGCCATAAATGGAAATGCTTAATGCGCCACCATAAGTAAAGAGCGCGTTATTCAGCACGATGTATAGGACACTTATCGTGCCTTGTCGAGCAAGGGTAACGCCACCCAGCGAGAAAATTTCTTTTACAATCGGCCAGTTCAAGCGAAGATTCGGTCTAGTTACTTTCAGTTCAGAACGTCCACTCACGAAAAACCAAATCGCAAAGCCTGCACTCCCGATATAGCCAACGGTAGTTGCCCAAGCTGCGCCCCGCATCCCCATTTCAAAGTAAATAATCAGGATAGGATCGAGTACAATATTCAGCACCGCAGGCGTAACCATTGTAAACATAGCCACGCGTGCTGCCCCTTCGGAACGAATGACACTATTCGACATCATAGCAAACGCTAAAAAAGGAATACCATAGATGATAATCTCGAAATATTCTTTAGCGTAGGGTAGCAATTCGCCCTTTGCTCCATATAAAATCAAAATCTCTTCGACATAAAAGGAACAAAGTATCATGGCTAAAATTGCCAAAACTGAAGTCATTACGACCTGATTGCCGAAAGTAAGTTGTGCTTTTGCATCATCATCCGCACCCAATGCACGGGAAATGATGGATGAACCACCAATACCAATTGCCATACCAATGGAACTAATCAGAAGGGTAATGGGCCAAACTACAGTGATCCCACCAATACCGAGTGAGCCGATAAACCGTCCGACAAAAATAGTATCCACAATGCCATAAATAGACATCACGAGGATACCAATAGAAGCAGGAACAGCTTGTTCTAAGAGTAATTTTGGGATTGGTTCTGTTCCTAAATGTGTCGAGCGATTTTTCATGTATGTTTATTAAGCGCGCAAGGTACTAATTCTATTAGTAGAGCAATCTTCTGATTTTTTTATAAAATATTTATGACTTCCTAATATTAATAAAAATTGAATTTAAATAATACATTATATGTTTAAGTGTTAATTTCTTTGCTATTATTGTTACTTCTTAACATTTTAAACGACTAAAGAGTGTGTGACAGGGTGTTTGAGGGGATATTTATAACTCTGCTCCACAATATTTTCTAAATACTATTCAATAAATCCATTTAATTTATGCGAGGTTCTACATTGCTTGTGGCTATTGCTTTATTGCTATGGCTGCTCGGTGGTGCTTGGTGGTTTAATAAAAACTACAGCCATATGGATTGTTTTGGATTCGGTGGCGGCCAAGAAAAAGCGGCAGTTACTGAAACAAAAACAGTTCCTCCTGCTCCAGCACCCAAACCCGCTGCATCCAAAGCAGCTTTTACCATCCAAGATGGTAGCGCATTTAAAGCGCTTGCAGCAGATGGCTTAATTTTCGATGTTTCTGGTGACGAACCAAACGTTCCAAATACGACCGTATCTGCTTTCCGAAATTTAAATTCTTATCTAATAGCAAATCCTGATAGAAAATTAACAGTAGAAGGACGCTACACGACAGATGAAGCGAATAATACTGATTTTCTAAACCTTGGTTTAGCTAGAGCTTCGGCGGTCAAAGATACTCTAGTGGCACTAGGTGCAAAGGCAGAACAAATAGAACTAGCAAGTAGAAAAGTACCTGTACTAGAAGTAGTAAACAAAAAGGTACTGAACGGGCTTCGTTTTGCTTTTGGCACAAAAGAAGTAGTCGGTGCTGGTGATGAATTGGACAAGCTAAAAGCCAAAATACAGGCAAATCCTGCTATCATGTATTTCGCTACCAATAGTGCGAATGTAGACATCACTCCTAAGTTTCAGCAAGATATTCGAGATATGAAAACCTACTTGAATAGCGTACCGAATGCTAAGGTGAATGTAACAGGGCATACGGATAATGTTGGAAACAGAGGGTCTAATGTGAGCCTCTCGCAACGCCGAGCTGAAAAAGTAAAGCAATACTTAATCCAGCGTGGTTTCACGGAAGCACAACTTGTGCCAAGCGGGAAAGGTCCTGACCGACCTGCGGCAACGAATGACACACCTGCGGGCAGAGATAAGAACCGTAGAGTAGAAATTAGCTTACGTTAAATAGATTCGTTTATTAAAAAAAACGAACCTACTTATTAAGACAGAAATTAATTTAAAAAACATATTTGGACGTGTTTCAGCACATCTAAACTAAAAAATATAGAATATCATGGCATGTTTTTTGCCCATCTTATTATTAATGTTAGGAGCAGCACTATTAGGCTTTTGGTTAGCATGGCTTTGGCGAAAGAGTAGTATCTTGTCTTTAACAGGCGAAAGAGATAAGGAACGTAATCGTTACATGAAATTGGAAGGTGACTACAATACCTCTATAACACATGGTAAAAAATTAGAAACAGAGCGTGGAAAAATCCTTGGAGAGCGTAATCGCTTGAATGACGATGTACTCAACTTAAAGTCTTCTATCTCAACTTATGACGGCGAAATAGCACAACTAAAGGAAGAAAGAAAAGGCTTAAATACAAGCTTAGCGGATTGGCAAGCAAAGTACAGAAGCATGGAAGGGACACTCCAGGAAAAGACTTCTGCACTGACACGCTTAGAAAATGACCGTAACACCTACACTACTAGAATTGACGAGTTAGAAGGCAAGTTGAGCAGAAGAGATACAGAAGCGAAAGAAGCAGAGCAACGTGCATCTTCTCTGAAAGTTGATTTTGATCGCGTCTTTGGAGAACGTCAGACCTTCTCCACACAGCTTGATCACTTCAAGAGTACGCAAGGTAGTAAAGTGCAAGAACTAGAGACTGCCAATGCTGCTTTGACTACAGAGAAAGATAACTTAGCAGCTCAAGTAGCCAGCCTAAGTACAGAAAATGGCAATGCTATCTTAGAGGTGAATAATCTTAAAGCAAAGCTTGATAGTACGCAAGGAACACTTGATACTACTAAGAAGGCAAAAGATGACTTGGAATATCGTTTCCTAAGTCTAGAGCGTGAAAAAGCACAGCTAGATGAGCAACTAGGAGCAGCAGCAGGAGCAGAGAATGAAGTAGCACGTCTGCAGGCGAGCTTGAGCGAACGTGCTAATGAAATAATGAGCTTGCAATCGCAAGTAGGTAGCAAGGCAAATGAAAAGAACCAATTGGCAGCAGAAATCGCAAAACTTCGCTCTAGCAATGGTGATTTAGCAGCAGAAATAAAAGCACTGAAAGAAAAGCAAGCAAACAATAATTCTAATCACTCCGATGAATTGGAGCGCGTAAATGCCGCGTTGAATAATAGTAAAGGAGAGTTAGAGCGTTTGCGAGATACAAATGGCAAGCTGAGAGCAGATTTAGAGAAGTTAATAATTGCAGCAGATAAGCCTGACCACTCAGAAGAGTTGGCAAGCCTTCGCAGCAATAATAATGGCTTGAAAGAAGATGTTGCACGTCTAAGAAGTCAATTGGCTACCAATTCAGACAAAGCAGCCTTAGTAGCACAACTTCGTGCAAACAATGGTGATTTGAATGCTGAAATTGCAAAGCTAAAGGCAGAAGCGCGTCCTGATAATTCAGCAGAATTGGCACAACTTCGTAACAGCAATGGTGATTTGAAGACTCAAATTGCAAAGCTAAAAGCAGAAGCACGCCCTGATAATTCAGCAGAATTAGCACAACTTCGCAGCAACAATGGTAATTTGAATGCTCAAATTGCAACACTAAAAGCAGCAGCGCGTCCTGATAATTCAGCAGAGTTAGCAGAACTTCGCAAAAGCAACACAGCATTGCTAGAAGAACTAGAGCCTTACCGCCTAGCAGCGAACAAACGTAAAAATAGTTCAGCAGACAACGAGCGCAAGCGTAGAGAAGTACTAGAGCGCATACGAGGACGTAAAAATCAAGTAGACTTTGGGCGCATCGGCACAGCTACTATCGAAGATAAAGACAACCTAAAGCGACTACGTGGCTTGGGTGGCTTTGTACAAGAAAAATTCAATGCTTTAGGCATCTTCAAGTTTAGCCAAATCGCTAAATTTATGAAGCAAGACGAAGCAACTATCAATGACCTACTAGAACTTCCGAAGAAGAAGATTCAGAAGGAAGATTGGGTAGTGGAAGCACGTCGCCAATTAGGATTGGAAGTAGACAACGATCCAGGCGCAACACTAGAGCGCGTAGGTGGCAAGCGTAAGAAAGTAAACTTTGATCGCATCGGTGTAGCATCGGCAGCGAACAAAGATGACTTACAGCGCATCAGCGATGTATCCGCATTCGATGAAGCGAAGATGAACGCCTTGGGTCTTTACCGATTCAGCCAAATCGCCAACTTCTCGAAGAAAGATACTGAAATCGTGAATGAAGCAATAGAAGTATTCGATGGCAGAATTGCGACAGAAGATTGGGTAGGGCAAGCGAAGAAACTAGAAGCAAGTAGCCTAGAAGAAGTACTAGAACGTGTACGCGGACGTGTGGGCGATATGGACTTCTCTCGTATCGGTACGGCTTCGGGTAAAGATGACTTACAAGCAATCAACGGTATCGGTGTCTTCATAGAAGCGAAATTGAATGCACTCGGTATTCAGACCTTTGCACAGGTTTCTCGCTTTAGTGATGCCGATGAAGTAGCCGTAAATGAAGCAATAGAGCTGAACGCAGGACACATCCAAAGTGATGAGTGGGTGCGCCAAGCGAAAAGCTTTTTGAGATAATACTTTTTTCCTTACGGAGAAATAAAGAACGCTCCCTTCGCCTTTGGTGGAGGGGGCGTTTTGGGTTTTTGAACATTTTTCCATTCAAAGACACTTTTTTATTTCCTCCATTTTGAGGATGTACCCAAATTATTATTTCTTTAAACCCTTCCCATTTAAGGAAAATAATTAAATTTGAGTGATGGAAAAAATACTAGACTTCATTGCACAAGAAACAGACGGAAAAAACTACAAGTCTTATAAATATTGCTTTGAGGATGTTCAAGTTCCTAGAATTAACTACGACGACAAAAAAAATATCCGAGTTAAGAGAAAAGGAGAAACAGACAAGAGTCTTAAAACGCCAAAATCTATAAAAGCACTCGCTAAAAAAATAGAAGGTAACACTCCCCTATTCAAGTACTTTCTGGATGGTTCTCGCAGAACGTATAAAGTAGATGACATTGCGTATGGTAAAAAACTGTATCCTATAGTAGCTGGGCAAATTGGCGTAGCCGTTTGCAGAAGAAAAGATAGACATACTTTTACGCCTTTTTCCTTAAAAAAGCCACTTGTAATAGCAATACCAGAAGTTGCCAATGCACAAACCTCGCTACGACATGAGCATCTCTTTTTCAATAATTTACTTGGTAAACTTAATGAGCGTAATTTATTAAAAAAGCAAGGGCTTCAATTTAATAAAATCATTCCTTACCGAAGTTCCAATGCCAAGCAAGATGATAAGTACGAAGACCGAGCGATTTCAAAGATACAAGATGAAATGATTGGTTTGGAACAGAAAGTGGTATTGGAATTGGTGCGCGCAAAAAAATTAAATGCAAGTAGCTACTTAATCAAAGATGGCTCACTGGAGTATATGAAAGTAGGGGAAGCCCGTGATTTATCTAGCATTAAATCCAATTATGATTGTGTGATAGGAGTTTCAAAAACCTTCAATCCTGAAGCCTTATCGAATGATATTAAAGATATTTCACGTATCATTGCCGACCTGCCTGTTTGTCACCGCACTCCTGCTTTTATGTATCAAACGGAGCGTATTCCTGATGTTAAATTTGCAGTTTGGTATCTTAGAATCCGAAATACCGTAAACCCGTTTGATGGTGTACTGAAAATTGAGAAAGTATTGGTGTGGGAGCAACAGGAAGAAATAGGGCTAGATTCAGATGAAATAGACTTGATAAGTGCCAACTTACTAAATGAACGCAACCCTGTCAGTTATGGCAAAGATAAGCGTTGGGCGAAGCACCTCTACCCTATTTATCTCACAGAAAGTTATATAAAAAGTCAATACCTTAGCGACACACATTTCATAAATTTATTCTAAATGACAAAAACGATTGGCAAAGTAGTAGCCACCGAAAACAGACCTACTACCATTGATGAATTTTATTTCTGGACAGATAAACAACGTATTCTCAATCCTTTTGATGTTATAAAAGTAGCTCATATTGATGACTCTATCACCTTTGGTGTGGTAGAGGAAATATCACATATTACAGATTCTTCTAGTTCTTTAAGTAATTTTATTTCTAGCGATTTTGGGGATGTTAGTGCCACTTCAAATATGGCTAGAATCGGGATGAATCTTGTGAAAGCCAAAGTAGTGGGCAATAGCAAAAGTGTCTATAATCCGGTCTTAGATGGTAGCAAAGTAAGCCT
>CALGLY010000833.1 GCA_937959095.1 uncultured Saprospiraceae bacterium | reverse complement strand
CATAATAAGTCAAGATTTCTTCTGTATCCTCAGCATCTTCTAGTTCCTGAACTTGTCCTATTCGATTTTTTACAATAAGTTTTTCTTCTGTATTTATCAGAACCAAATTTTCAGGAGAATCAATGGCGAGCTGCAAAAGATTGAAAAATTGCCAGTAGATATTCCAAGAAGATTTATCATAATCTATATCACTTTTATGGACGCTTAAAGAAAATAACAGCATCAAATCAACAGGTTTTATCCCCACTTGTAACATAAAATTATCCGTAGTTACTGGCAAAGCATCTGAAAAGACATAAAATTTACCTTCTCTGTTTATTGCTTTATGGAGAAACAATTGATAGGGCTTTTCATCTCTAATTGCGGTCTCCGCATCTGAAAGCGTTAAGGCATAAGCGAACATTTTAGATTGGAATCCAAGCAAGTAAGTCTTGACCGATTCCTCTATTTTTGAAGCAACAGGATTTTGAATAAAGTGTAGTAAACGGAGCAAACTATTTGACAAATTAAACCAAGTCGGATCTGTTTGTTTAGCCGAAGGTATTTGCGAAGTCATTTTTATCGTTTTTGCACATACTTCTGTTTGCTTATTGAAGGCATCTCGACTTTCTCCTATTTTCTTCTTACTACTTTCTTGCTCTCCTGAAAAGTCTAGTAAGCTATTCTCAAATCGCACAACATCATCATAGGTCAATGTCCAAGTTAAAAATTGTTTGGACTGTAATAGTGAAATTCGCTTTGCTACATCTCCCGCAAAACGTGGATTTTTCTTCGTAGCGTGATACTGATAACCATCCAAGTAAACAGCAATTGGTAATATCATACTTACTTCTTCTTCTGTCCATTCTTTCCCCGCTATTGTAGCAGCTATACAGCGTACCAAAAAATCAGGAACAGTTGTTAGTTCAGAACCATCACTTTTACTTATTTGTACCTGCGGCTGTATGAAATATTCGATACGATTCAGATCATCCACAATAATTAGTCGGTAGCATACCACAGCATTTGATTTTTCTTCGGAAAAAATCCATGAGTGTTCTTGCTCTTCTGTTTTACGAGCGTAATTTCGTAATGCACGGATAAAACGCTCTTCCAGTTCACTTTCTTCTATCTGTCCATCATTGGTAATACTGCCAATACCTTGCACCAAAAACTCCCAATGATTGTTATTTTTGAGTAGTCGATAAAATAGGTTCTCCGCTTTTTTTCTACTCAATTCATCTTGAATATATCGATTGCCATAGCTGTAAATACAATGATAGCAGCCATCTTTTCCGTGATGCTTGCATCGACAGTCTCGAATATTTGTATAAGCCGACTCCAGTACTTGATTGAAATGCTCAGGCTTAAATAACTTACTCAAATATCCTGTTCCGCCTGGCACTAGATCATAAAGCACCACATAACGATCAAACTTTCCAGTGTTTTGATTTGCTTCTTTATACTCTTGGATACCGATATGTTGTGGATTGCCTTTAAAAAATCTACGTAGCCCTAAATCTAAACCACTCATAAACATAGCCACCATGCTTTCGGCTTCAAATTCTTGTACGGGGAGTAAGATTTTTAACATCTCTGTTGTCATCTTACGATACAGATAGACCTCTTCAAATATCTTATTCGTTTCTCCTGTGTACTCCTTTGCTTTGTGCTTGCAATACGGATAATGATAATAGTCAGCTTGGTTTTTATCTGCTTCTCTTTTATCTCTAGGAGCAGTTTGGGAAGAAGATTTTCCGCAATAAGTACAGGTAACATAGCCACTAACAGGTACTTCCAGTTCATTAATAGTGGTCATACGGCTACGATTCGCACGTTCAGTTCTGATACCAGAATTGACTTCATACAAATCGGTTTCCTTTACGTATTCGATTCCAAAAGGAACACTTTTTATTGCCCATGCACCCTGTGATTTTCCTTTATCGAAACGGAAATGCTTAGTGCGATAAGCAGTGATGTTTTCGCGCTCATCTTTTTTGTCATCTAAGGCGGCTTCTTCTGATTTGTTAAAAGATTTTACAGCATTGAGATACAAAAAGCGATGCTGATTGGCAACGGATGCAAAAGATTCATCTCCACATTTAGGACAGTTGCTATAAACATGTACATGCTCCTGTATTTCTTCCAAGTAATCACAGCAAGAACAGTAACGCATCATGACCGATTCCTCTTCCCACGAAAGTACATTCAGTCCTGATATTTGCATTTTATAGCCTTGACTATAAAACCAATTATCAGGAATTAATTCTTTTATCGCTTGCCGCGCTGGACGCACAATTTCTATATCAGTTGGTGTGGGTGTTGTTTCAGACTCAATCGTTTTATTTTTGACAACACGGGCTTTTAGTGTTACACCTGTTTCTGGAAAAGCATAATTTGGGAGTAAACCAACGTTTGTAAAATGTTCTAAAAATTGTCTCCGACCTAATTTTTTAAGTGTCCCTCGCAGATTATTCAGTTGTTTTTTCAACTCTATATACTCTTCATCATTCTTTCCGAGCTTACGTTTTTTTATGTCATTAATAATGAAATATCTTTTCTCTCGTACAGCACGATATTCTTTTACAAGAGTAGCCATTGAATACTTTACCTCTTCATATAACTTATGAGTGCTAAGTATCTCTTGCAATTCCTTAAAAACCTCTGGACTTACTTCTTCCCCATAGCCAGATTTGAAGGTACGGAAAAGCCTTTTTTCGTTCTCTTTTATGAATTGCAGTAAACGATTAATAAAGAAGGCAGGATACTTTAAATCAACACTTACAGGACTAATATCTATTAATCTATTTGGAATACGATTTTCAACAGAATTATCGCTAGTCCAGCTATCAATACAGAAGGCAAAAAAGTGCCTTTTCAAAATTTCTTTTGCTTCCAAAAAACAACCAGGCGGATGCACCTTGCCATCCATCATTTCACGCGGTTCGGCGAAGTAGAATTGGTCGTGCTTATCATTTCCTGCGAAATTTATCAATAAGGCAGCACCTGATTTACGTCCTGCCCGCCCGACACGCTGCAAAAAATTGGATGGCAGCGGCGGTACAGAAGTATTGATACCTGTATTCAAATCACCGATGTCAATTCCCATTTCCAGGGTGGAAGTCGCTACCAAAGCATTTAAGGAATTGAAATTTGGACGTTCTTTAAAATCCGTTTCCGTTTTTTCGCGCTCTGCTCTAGGAAGTAATCCTGTATGGTCAGCAGCATAAATACGCGGTGTTCGCTTCCGATTATAAATACGCTGATAATAGGTGTTAGCCGCTTCATTTTCCAACAAGGAATAGTGTCCGCTACAACTATACGTTAGGCAGCTAATTCCATCTACTTGCGCTGCACCTGTTTGGGTGGTGTAAATTTTGTGATTGCATTTTTTACATTCTGCTACTGCTGTTTGCTTTTCTATCCACAAGGCATCTGTACGTAGGCTGTAGTTTATTACATCAACAGAAGACTCCTTGCGCTCTGCTATTTTTATTTCTTCCGTGGCGAAGGCTTCAAAAAGTTCGGTGTAAAATTCATTGACTCTTTTGTTATCATTCGGTGCATTTTGGAAAGATTTGGCAAAATAACGATGATGCCAATTTTCTTTTTCGGTATAGGTGGTGTCAATGATGGTTTTACTAGCATTGCGTAGCTTCTGTGTAGTTATCAGGCGCGGCATCCGTGAATTTGGGCCAAATCCTTTATTCAAAAAATGACGCTTATCTCTATTCCAGTTCAATTCCCATGACCTTAGTTGATTCGTCCGAAATTTCTGTAAATACGGATGCCCTAGCCCGCCACGTGTCCGAAAACGATGAAGCAGACCGACCATAAATTTATCAAAATCCGCTTTAGTTATCATGTATAGACCATTCTCCTCTAACCACCTTTGTAGTTGCTCGAATACCTTATCTAGTTTCTCCTTATCGAAGTGTACTGCCGAATTTCGAGTCTTTTCTAAAGTCCGACCGATGAGCGCATTGTAACTAAACTCCGACGCAATATCCCAGCTCATTCTAACATCAAACTCTCGTAGCAGTTTTGCATTAAACTTCCCATTCTGCTTGCGATAACTTTCTAGGTTTACTTTTCCTACTTTGTCACTAGGGAAAAATTTATAACAATAGGCATTGATGTCACCGCCGCCGCTACCATCCGCATTTGCCTTCCAGTAGCTAATAAATTGTTCCTGTAAATCTGATAATAAGACCTGCTCGTCTAGCTCATTAATGACCTTTTGTAGTGCTGTCCGAAAAGTAAAACGATAATTTCGCGCTTCTATAAAACCTGCTTGATGTGCTGCATCCTGTACGCCATTCGCAAAAGCAAGTACCTTGCGTTCCTTTTCTTCTTGTTCATCTAAATCACTGGAAATAACCTGCGCTGACGCAATAGAAGCTAAAGTAGCCGTTCGCGTACCAATTATTGCCAGTGAATTTTGGGCATTACATTCAGGGCAAATATGCTTGGAGTATTTTCCTTTAGTCTGCCGATAAGCAATCAAATCAATTCGATCTGCTCCTGCTTTATCGTATAGATGTAAGTTAGTTTTATTGACAAATCGCGGAGCAGCGTCCGTTGCTTCGTAGGTTGCGATGCACTTGTGCGCCTCCGTGTTGTAATTGACAAAGAAGATATTTTTATGTTTGGAAAAATATTTATTGTAAACATCATTGATGTCGGACTCAAATTTATTTCGATTATCGTGCTTATTGACTAGCCAACCTGATGCACCACAATCTCGACAAAAATAAGGCGGCAACATTTTCAAATCTTGCTGCTCTTCTGATAAAGCATCGCGCCACACAAAAACGGGTTCTTCAACCATCAAACGTTGAATACCACTCAATTCTCGAATCCAAATCTGCACCTGCAAATACAGAAATGGGAATAAACGCCCCGTTTCGTTTTGCGTTTTACTTTCTGCGATTAGAGCCAAAAGACTCCTAATGACCGCAGCACGCGGATTGAAATCATCCGCGCCGTCTCGTTCTGGTAAAACCTTGAATAAATCATTTTTACGCCCCAACTCCTGTTCAAGTACTTGCTCGGTGATATAGTTATTTTCGTGGCAGGTATGCAGAATATCCCAAACGATACGCAATTGCAAAAGTCGCTCCCCTATTGCTACACGATTATCAGTTGCACTTAATCCCCATATTTCTTTTTGGCGGGTGAGGTACTTCTCATAGTTTTCGTCCGCACCAATGAGGGCAGCTCGCAAAGCTTCAATATTGGGCATAAAGGCATCTAAATCGCCTCGTGTTTTACCAAAAAAATCCGTTAAACTTTCTCGCTCTTCGCCAATGATTGCCGTTTCATCTATATCTTCTCCGAATACCTTTTGGGCATAATCTGCCAG
The DNA here is from genome assembly GCA_937959095.1 of uncultured Saprospiraceae bacterium. Taxonomy (GTDB): domain Bacteria; phylum Bacteroidota; class Bacteroidia; order Chitinophagales; family Saprospiraceae; genus JAAUTG01. Next base: position 40 of record CALGLY010000833.1, on the reverse strand, counting down.
TAGTTTTGGTGCATCCGCACCTGAGCCAATAGTAGCAGAT